>JADFOC010000050.1 GCA_022563075.1 Pseudomonadota bacterium | reverse complement strand
CGAGTCCAGGGAGGGAGTTGCTGCAGACATAGGAAGCAGGGCATGGAGGCTTTGCCATTTGCGTTTAAGCAAATGCGAGCCGCTAAAGCATCAGCCAAGCCGCGCCTTTGCGCCAATGTTTTAGCGGCGACACTGGAGCAACGCCAGGGAGGGAGTTGCTGCAGACATAGAAAGAGCCGTGTGAATATGTACTAGGCTTAGGGTTGGGGCTCAAAACGGAAGCGATTGAAGGCACGGTGCAGGAAGTTCAAGCTGCCCTGGATGCTGCCGGCATCGGCAATCGAGTAACCGCCAGTCTCGACGGCAGCAATCAATTGGTGTTAACGCGCAGCTCACTCACTGGGGCTGCCACCGAGATCGCGATAAGCAATGTGGATGCCACCACCACGGCGCAGCTAGGATTGACCAATACCACGGTGAATGGCCTCGATGGCTTTGCCTTAAGCACGACTAATTACACGGGCAAAGATGCGAAAATTGTAAGCATCGCGTATGCCTATGATGTCACCACGCAGTTAGGCCGCCTGGTGTTCTCAACCGACGACAACGCCGACCTCATCGAATTTGACAATGTCAGCACCAACGCGGCGAACAAACTTGGGATATTCATCGGCGATGGCACCGTGACTACGGCGGTTGATGGAACCAACGTCGTTGGCAAGATCAACGGCATTGACGCGCTGGGATCGGGACAGCTGCTGCGAGCGGCATCGGGCAATGTGCTGGCCAAACCCGGTTTCTATCTTAATACCGCCATAGGCAGTCTTTCCGGCAGCACCACCAACGATACCTTTAAGGTGACGGTGGACGGCATTACCTCCAGTGCCATCACCCTGGGTACCATCACCAATACCAATACCGCGGCGGTAGCCGCCAGCCTCGAGTTGGCCATCAATAACAATCCGGCACTGCAGGCCGGAGGAGTTGGGGTGACGGTTGATTTCGATATCGTCACCGGTGGTTTCGGCATCATATCCAAGACCACGGGCCTCACTTCCAGTGTCGCCCTCAGTGACCTAACCGGTAGCGCCGGCACTATTTTCGGCTTTACTGCCGGGGTTGGACTGAATGGCGCCGCAGGCACCGCTGCCCAAGGCAAACCGGACGTTTCCGCGGGTATTCGCGTGCGAGTGAAAGGTGGCGTCACCGGAGCGCGAGGCTCGGTGAGCTTCGTGCGCGGCATTGCCGATCAATTAGATACCTTGCTCGATGGGTTTCTCGACAGCAATGGACTGCTGAGTAATAAGACAGCCGCGCTTAATAGAGTGCTGGAAGGCATTGACGAAGACCGGGCGGCGCTGGAAGTACGCCTGGAACTCTCAGAGGAGCGACTGCGGAAATCGTTTCTGGCCAATGACCTGATCGTGGCTAATTTAAACACGACCTCCGATTTTCTGACTTCGCAACTGACGCTACTTGAGAATTTCATGATACGCAATAGGTATAGATAGCCAGTAACCGATAAACCAAGGATGAAATGATGTATTCGAAACAAAGAGCATTGGCGCAATACAAAAAAATAAGCACGGAGAGTGCGATCGAGGGGTCCAGTCCCCATCGATTGATTCAATTGCTCATGGCCGCCGGCATCGAGCGTATGGCGCAGGCTAAAAAAGCCCATGAAAACAATAATGTGGAGCAGAAGGGCATCCTGCTGGGCAAGGCGATTTCGATAGTTGGTGGATTACAATGCAGTCTGGATAAAGCAAGAGGCAGTGAGGTGGCAAGCAATCTCGACAAACTTTATGACTATATGCAACGCCGGCTGCTGCAAGCCAATCTAAAAAACGACATGCAGATGGTGGAGGAAGTATCCGCTCTGTTAGCGCAGATAAAGTCTTCCTGGGATGCCATTGATCCCGCTGCATAGTCTGCTGTGCAAACCTGCCTTCCTGGACTTTTTCAGAGTCACTGGCAAATCAGTGGCGTAAAAACGTGATTTTGTGGGTGCTGTGCCAGCCAACCCACGTGGTTAAATTCGGCATAAAATTGACTCAAGACAGTCTACAATGTCTAATTGTGGGGATCTAAATTCTGATCGATTCACTTTATGCGTAGCTACACCGGTTATTTATTGGTGCTATTTAGTGGATTCTTCATGATTATTCCAACCGCGACTCTTAATTTGCGCACTTATGGTCAACTTATTTTATGGCTGATGAAACCAGCATATTGCTGATCGATGATGATGATCGATGCCGACACGATCTCGAGACAGTGCTTTCTTTTTTGGGTGAAACCGCCGTATCGGCAAGTTCTAACAACTGGCATGCGCGGGTTACCGATGCAATCGAAAAACCCTCTGCGGTGAGTGTTGTGCTGATCGGTAACTGTGATTTCCTGGCGCTCGACGATTTATTAGCCGTTATCCATCAGTGGGAAGCGGGCACGCCATTTATCTTGCTGGGGGATCAGGCGATACCGGATTTTCTGGATGCGGAACTGCGCACCCGTATTACCGCGAGCCTGACTACTCCGCTTTGTTACCAGCCGCTACTCGATGCCTTGCACAAAGCCAAGCTGTTTCATGAAAACTACAATCGACTGAGAGATTTCGACGGTGTGCGAGACTTCAACATGTTTCGATCCCTGGTGGGCAATAGCGGCGCTATTCAACGGGTACGCCAAGTGATGGGGCAGGTGGCGGATACCGAGGTGAGTGTCCTCATCACCGGAGAGTCCGGTACCGGCAAGGAAGTGGTCGCCAGGAATTTGCATCTAAATTCCTCCCGCGCCGACAAGCCCTTCGTGCCAATAAATTGCGGTGCCATTCCAAGTGAACTGTTGGAGAGTGAGTTATTTGGCCATGAGAAGGGTTCATTTACCGGTGCAATCTCGACCCGCGCCGGTCGTTTCGAGTTAGCCGATGGCGGCACGCTGTTTCTCGACGAAATTGGCGACATGCCTTTGAGCATGCAAGTCAAACTCTTACGCGTGCTACAGGAGCGCAGTTTTGAACGAGTCGGCGGGGTCAAGACCATTCACACCGATGTGCGAATTCTGGCGGCTACCCACAATGACCTCGAGCAGATGATAGAGCGCGGCGAATTTCGACAAGATTTATACTATCGGATTAACGTCTTTCCAATTGAGATGCCATCACTTAGAGAGAGAGCCGAAGACATTCCCCTGTTATTAAATGAACTGATTACTATCATGGAAGCGGCAAAACGTGGTTCGGTGAGGTTTAATTCCGGGGCCATTGCGTCGCTTTGCCGACATCCCTGGCCCGGCAACGTCAGGGAATTGGCCAACCTGGTGGAACGTATGGCCATCTTGTATCCACACGGGATTGTGGGCATTAATGATTTACCGAAGAAGTTTCGTTATTTAAGCGATCAGGAAGTCAGCCATCTGCAAGATACGGAACGACTGGTTAATCTGGGCGATAGCCTGGCGGTACCGGAGAACATCGGGCAGTCATTACTGCCGCTGAATGGCCTAGATCTGAAGGAGTATCTGGCTAACTTGGAAAAAGATTTAATCGGGCAGGCACTGGATGACAGCGGTGGCGTGGTTGCCCGCGCCGCGGATCGTTTGCATATCAGAAGAACCACTCTGGTAGAAAAGATGCGTAAGTACAGTCTGCAGAAGAAACACCCAGTAGAAGCAGACAACAACGCCGGCGATCACGCCGTGTCTGGATAGCGGAACCCAGCCTACGGAAGGGCAGAGACCGTGGTGCCATCCACTACCGCGCTTTCAAGTTCCAGTTCGATGCGTAAACCTGCCGCGTTAATCTGTTCGATGCGCGCCAGCAGGTAATGCCAGTCTCGCGCCAACCAGATCGTGGTCGAACGTCGGTTGGATCCTTCCCGCACTCGTTCCAGTTTTACACAATTCAATTTACCCAGTGGTGTGGTTAAGACTTCGTCACCGATCAGCCGGTAGACGTGCAACTCAATCGCATCGCCGTCGATCACCTTGAATTCGAAATTGGCAGTGGCTCCGGAGTCGAGTGCCTGGCGCATGGCGAATTGATGACTTAGCGGGTCCATCACCGATGCTGATAGTTCTATTGGCCAGCTGGCATCACCTTCGGTGCTGAGCGCAATGCCGGCATCCCAGTTGTAGCTAATCGCGTGGGAAGCGGCAACAATTCCGGTTAATAGATAGGCATAAGATTGTGGAATAACGCGGTTACCAGACAGTTCAAATTCACTGCTTTGTTTCAATTGCGCGATAAGTTGGCCGGCAATCTCCGCTTTAAGCGTATTACTCAATCGATAAGCACCGGAATCCAATCTGGTTAAGGTCCGTTCCGCAGTGGCAGCGATGCCGTTGGCGCTCGCTCGGTAATGCGCAGAATATTCAGGTGTTGGCTGCGCCAGTGAAGTGGTCGCGAATAAAAGCGCGAAGTACGCCACGCCGATCTGTCGCAGCTGATTCATCGGGATTAAATTGCCACCCCAGTGGGTGGCAATTTTTCCTGGTCCAGGTAAGCATGATTATCCTGCATGTGTAATCTGTCATTGGCAAACCAGGAAACTACTCTGGGGTAAAGGCTATGTTCCTTGACCGCTACGCGCGCCGCTAATTCTTCGGGCGTGTCTGCCGCGTATACCGGTACCGTTGTCTGCGCAATAACCGGGCCTCCATCCAGTTCTTCGGTGACAAAGTGAATTGACACACCGTGCTCGGTCTCGCCCGCCGCCAATACCCGTTGGTGGGTGTTGGTGCCCATGTACTTGGGTAGTAGCGAGGGGTGGATGTTCAAAATTCGTCCGCGATAGTGCTGCACGAATTTCTCACTCAATATTCGCATAAAACCTGCCAGCACAATGAGGCCTGGATTAATCTTATCGATAGCTTCGATCAGTGCCAGGTCAAACTGTTCTCTGCTTGAGTAATCGTGATGGTCAATTGTCAATGTCGGAATGTTATCACGCTCAGCACGTTGTAAGCCGAATGCTTCAGGATTGTTGGAAATCACCGCGCTTATCTTGAAATTGGAAGTCACGCTGGCCTCGATTAGCGCTAGTAGATTGGTGCCGTTGCCTGAAATTAAAACAACTATCGAGCACTGAGTGGTTGGCATAAATTTTTTGGTTATCGAATTTAGGTGAGTACAATTGCCGGCTGGTCAGCCTGCTTTTCGATGACATTGCCGATGATAAATGCAGTCTTGCTGTCGCGGTTCAAGATTTCCAGGGCCGTTTGCGCCCGTTCGCTGGAGACACAAATAATGAGGCCAATACCGCAATTAAATGTTCGATACATCTCTGCATCGGTGACCTGGCCTTGTTTCTGCAACCAATTAAAGATTTGTGGACGGGTCCAGGCGCCCAGGTCGATTTGAGCTTGAGCATTGCTTGGCAGCACCCTGGGTAAATTCTCTGTAATACCGCCACCGGTAATATGTGCGATAGCGTTGATCTCTATACGGGCCAACAATTGTTCGATGGTTTTGACATAGATCGTGGTTGCAGTCAGTAAGGTAGCACCCAAGGTGCTTTCCGCAAAATCCTGGGCCAAATCCGCCTGGCTTACTTCGATGATCTTGCGAATCAGTGAGTATCCATTGGCATGCGGACCGGATGAAGCCAGGCCAATCAGGCAATCACCGATGGTCACTTTTTGTTGATCGATTATCTTCGATTTCTCTACCACCCCCACTGCGAAACCTGCCAGGTCGTAGTCATCACCCGAATACATGCCAGGCATCTCGGCGGTTTCACCGCCGATCAGGGCGCAGCCTGCCAACTCACAACCGGTGCCAATACCGGACACTACCGCGGTGGCCATCGCGACGTTGAGGCCTCCGGTGGCATAGTAATCGAGGAAGAATAGCGGTTCTGCACCACAGACAATCAGGTCATTGACACACATCGCAACCAGATCGATGCCGATGGTGTCGTGCCTCCCCAGGGTCATGGCCAGCTTCAGCTTGGTGCCTACACCGTCGGTTGCGGAGACCAGTACCGGTTGTGTGTATTTACCTGGCAATTCACACAACGCGGCGAATCCACCGAGTTCAGACAGTACTTCTGGTCGCTGGGTCTTGCGGGCGACAGACTTTATTTTCTCAACCAGTGCATTCCCGGCGTCGATATTCACTCCGGCATCACGGTAACTCAGCGATTTTGGTGTTTCGGATTCAGTCTCGTTCGCGTCATGGTCGAGAGTCATCAAATTGCATACCTTGGAAATACGTTAGCTGGGCAGTAAACGAGCGGCATCTTATCAAGAAGCGACTGCCTAGTCAGTGAATAAATGTGGCGCAGGCATACCCCCGGCGAGGTGGCTAAACTATGCCAGCGATGCGGAATTACAGTATTATCGCTGCCAAGAGGATTACCCAAAAGTACTACGATGATCAAATTCCTTACTTCACTGTGCCTGCTGATGGTTCTGGTTCAGCCTTGCAGTGCACTACAGGTCACCGAACTGTACAACCACCAGGTTGCGGTCGGCGATGAAAGTGACGCCGAACGCCGTCGCGCCTTTGGCGAGGCGCTGGCGGCGGTGGTGGTAAAAGTGACGGGTGAACGAACTTGGCTGCAACATCCCGCCATCGAACAGGCGCGGAACAATGCACAGAGTTACGTCGAAGCCTTCAGCTACGCCAGTGAAATCCGAGTATTAGTTCCTGCCTCGGTGGCGGATGAGCCCAGTACCGCCGCCGGCGCAGTGACCAGCGTCGAGCAGAGAGTCATCACGGTGAGCTTCGCGGCCCGCTTGATCGATCAATTATTGGCAGATGCCAATATTCCCGTATGGGACAGTAATCGTCCGAGCGTGCTGGTGTGGATGGCGCTGCAAACCGAGGCGGGTGAACGTAGTCTGTTAACGGCTGATTCCGATCCCCAGATTATCGAGCACATGCAACGGTTTGCGGCGGAACGGGGCTTGCCAATTATTTTCCCGCTGCTGGATTTCGAGGATCGACGCAATCTCACCGCAGACTCGGTCTGGACCCTGGATCAAGTTGCCATCGTTAATGCCAGCCAGCGCTATGGCGCCGACAGTGTCTTGGTGGGTCGAGTATACTTCGCCGCTAGCGGTGAAGTAGTGGGATTGTGGCAATTCATTTTTCAAGATGAAGCAGAAGTGTTTGATGCTTTCGATACGGACCTGCAGTCGTATCTGTATACTTCGCTCGATCGCATCACCACTAAATTGGCCCGGTATTTTGCTATCGTCCCTGGTGCTTCGAAGCAGCAGTTGGTACGACTTCGGGTAGATGGAATTAGGAATCTAACCGCCTATGCGTCGCTGATGAGTTATGTGAGCAACCTGGGGCTGGTAGAGAGCGTTGCCGTTGCGCAGATGGATGGGGACCGCCTCGAGTTGGAGCTTGGCCTGGTGGGTGATACGCAGCAATTATTCGAGTTGTTGGCTTTGGATCGTGATTTGCTCCCGATTGCAAGCTCTCTGGCCGATACTCCATCCATGTTGCATTACCGCTGGACTCGATAGCGCATGCCGGTCTCCGAATCTCGTCAGCTGGCCCTGGCGGTCAGCCTGGACGACGACGCCAGATTTGAAAATTATCTCATTTCCTCCGCCAACAAACAGGCAGTAGATTGTCTTAAAGCGAAGGGAAAAAGTGAACAGTTTATCTACATTTGGGGCGCAGCGTCGACCGGCTTGACGCACTTGTTACAGGCATCGTGCCACCAGTATTCGATGGGCAACCGTGGATCTCTCTATGTGCCCATGGCAGAAAAGTCTCGATTTACACCTGAAATTCTGCATGGAACTAACACACTTTCTTTGGTCTGTATTGATGACTTTGATCAAATTGCTGGAAATGATCATTGGGAATCAGCATTTTTTACAGCGTTTAACGCGATCAGGGAGAGTGGTACAAGACTGATTATCGCGGCCAAAGCGGCGCCGAAAAATCTGAATATTCGTCTGGCCGACCTGCAATCACGGCTGCAATCGGCCCTGGTATTTCAACTGGCAGAACTCAGTGATGAAGAGAAATTACGTGCACTGCAATTGCGGGCCAAAAATAGAGGCATGGATCTGGCTGATGCTGTTGCAGAATACATCTTGCTGCGAGCGGAGAGAAGTCTGGTGGCCTTGATGGCAGTGTTAGATAAACTAGACGCGAGCTCACTGCAGGAGCAACGCAGACTCACCATTCCGCTGGTGAAAGCCACGATGCAATGGTGATCGAACCCTGGCTATAGATTAACTTTGTAATGCTGACGATATTGCCGAATGAAGACAATTAAAAAAGCAAAGATGACGCTGCACAGTGTGATTTCGATGATTCCTAACCAGCTCCTTGCTGGATCGAAAGCCACCAACACGGCATGAATAAAATACAATAAGATAACAAAGCATACCCAGCCATAAGTCCTTAGATGCGATTTGTGTAAACCCCTCAGGAATAACAATAGAGGAATAATCTGGATTAACCAGATAACCGGGGTGGCAAGTGCCAAGCCACCAATGGCCAGCACGCCGCTCACCAGAAAGTAAAGCAACAGGCAGTAATAGGCGATTAACACCACCGATCTGCTGCGCTGAATGTTTTTGGGAAGCGTGCGATCGGAATTAGTCATCGGGGTCTCGTTGCCAGTGCCGTAGGCTGGATCCAATTCACGCCCGGCGGGCTCATCGCCGATGACTCATCGTAACTTCAACGCCAGCATGGCAATGCGTTTGCCCAGCGCCAGGCAGAGTTCACTCTCGTGATCGCTGATCGGATTGTTGCTATCGGTACCGGCATGGTGGCTGGCACCATAGGGTGTGCCGCCACTGGTGGTGGCGTTTAATGCGGGTTCCGAGTAGGGGATTCCGCAATAAATCATGCCATGGTGCAGCATGGGGATAGCCATGGTCAGTAACGTGGTTTCCTGACCACCATGTAACGAAGAGGTAGAGGTAAAGGTGGCAACGGGCTTGTCGATGAGTGCACCTGAGGTCCAGATTCCTCCAGTCTCGTCGATGAAGTATTTCAGTGCGGCCGCCATATTACCAAAGCGGGTAGGGCTGCCGAGCAGCAAGCCTTCGCAGTTTCGGAGGTCATCCTCTGAGCAATAGATCGCACCGGTATCCGGCACCTCTGGTTCGCTACTGACGGTGTTTGGAGACACCGCGGGAACAGTTCTCAAGCGCGCTTCAATCTGGTCACACTGTTCCACTCCGCGCGCAATGATCTGTGCCATTTTTTCGGTAGCACCATAGCGGCTGGTGTAAAGCACCAAAATGTAAGGCATCGCCATCGCGTTATGCTCCAATCAATTGCAATACATTTTCGGGCGGGCGTCCCAGGATGGCACGATTCCCTCGTACCACAATTGGACGTTGCATGAGTTGGGGGTGTTGGTACACGCTATCGAGCAGTGTTGCCTCACTCAATGATTCGTCATCCAGGCCGAGTCGATCGTATTCAGCTTCGTTCTGGCGCAAGATGTCTCGTATTCCCATGCCTAACATTTCGAGTAACTCGGTCAATTCGGCGGTGTCCGGTGGCGTTTCAAGATAGTAGATAATTTCAGGACTTAGCTTGTTCTCCTCGAGCAAACTCAGAGTCGCCCTGGATTTTGAACAATGCGGATTGTGATAGATTTTAATTGCTGCCATCGGTTTAACCCTCAAATAAAAAACTCGAGTCTGCATCTCGATGCGCATCTGGGCGACCAAAGTGCGGCTTTGTTGCCAGCTCCACTAGCATTTTAAAAAGGCTGTGGGTTAATTGGCGCTATCGATAAATTTCTGGCTGCCCAGTTCACGCTCCACTGCTGCCTCCATGTCAGACTGAAACTGTCTTATTCTCAGCACATCCTGAGATTCTGAGTTTTTACTGAGGCTATCCGCATTGTGGTTTCTTAATGCTCTCCAAATATCTACCAGCTTGCAATCATTTACTGATTTGGAGGGAAGAAATCGAACCGGGTCATCGCCGGTTTTCGTAATCAGGCCAATTTGTACCAGGGTATCGAGGCAATTCTCGATAACGATGGGATTGCTGCTGAGTGATTCGGCCAGTTGAACTTCACTGAGTGGTTCCAGCGATTGGTGAAACCGCCGTATGATAGTGGCGGCCAGTGTCAATGTGAGTTCTTCTTGCTGAGTTATGCTGAGCACCGTGTGGTCGCGACCACTTCGAGCCTTGGCAGGGTATTGATGATAGAACGCGATACTGCTCCCAATTAAGGCAACCAGCCAGCCAACATAGGCGAAGAACATGAACG
>JADFOC010000049.1 GCA_022563075.1 Pseudomonadota bacterium | reverse complement strand
CCGTTCGAGTCGACAACCGGTGGCTCCGCTGGTAGCTTGGCGCCACCAGAGCATCCGTCTCTCGGAGCACGCCAATCGAGCAAGCCATCGATCGCGGACTCTCCTACGCGCCGTATGCCGATCTGATCTGGTGCGAGACCTCGACCCCAGACCTGAATCAGGCAAGACGTTATGCAGAGGCGATCCACCGGCAGTATCCCGATCAGCTACTTGCCTACAACTGCTCTCCATCATTCAACTGGAAGGCAAACCTGGATGAGAATACCATGCGACATTTCCGCGAAGAATTGAATGCAATGGGCTACAAATTCCAGTTCATTACGCTGGCGGGATGGCATTCACTGAACCTGGGCATGTTTGAATTGAGCCGGGCTTACAAGCAAGAGGGTATGCTGGCTTATTCACGAATGCAGCAGCGAGAATTTGATCAGGAAAGCAATGGCTTCAGGGCCGCAAAACACCAATCTTTCGTCGGTGCTGGTTATTTCGATGCGTTGCAAAACACTATTACGGCGGGACAAAATTCGACTAACGCTCTCACCGGAAGCACCGAAGAGGAGCAGTTTGCTGCCTAGCTGATGAGCACTAAATCTAAAACCAGACAGGCACAACGAAACTTTTAATCAATGACAGGCAGGACTATCCCCATGAGCGAAGCAGTTGCAACGATCCATCCTCTGGTCAATGAAGAGTTTACTAAATTTGTCGATGAAGAGGTGCTTCCGTTAACCACTCTGGAGCGCTCAAAGTTCTGGAGCGATTTCAGTCAGTTGGTAGATGATCTGGCACCTAGAAATCGAGAACTTCGAAAGATTCGGCTCCACCTGCAGGACCAGATCGATAATTGGCACCGGAATAATTCGGGTGCGAAATTCGATGAGAAAGCCTATCTCTCTTTTCTGCAAACTATCGGATATATACTCGAAGAGGGGGAAGATTTTCAGATTCAAACGGAAAACGTTGATGATGAAATCGCAAAGTTGGCAGGACCACAGCTGGTGGTACCGCTAAAGAACGCACGATTTGTACTAAATGCGGTGAATGCACGCTGGGGTAGTCTATACGATGCCCTCTATGGAACAGATGTGATTCCCACCGAGGGCGAACTGAATCGGGGGATTGAATACAATCAAAAACGTGGCAATAAAGTAATCGATTACGCACGCCGTTTTCTCGATGAAATAGCACCGCTGAGCAGGGGCTCCCATCACGACGTGGCTGTCTACCGCATCTATTTTCAGCAGTTGCTGGCCATATTGAAAGATGGCACCTGTACTGGCCTGAAGCAACCGCGTAAGTTTGTTGCCTTCGATGGAGATCGTGAGGCACCCACTACGGTCTTGCTGAAAAACAACGGGCTGCATGTTGAGATTCAGATCGACAGACAAGCAATGGTTGGCAGTACCGACCTGGCTGGGATCAATGACATTCTGATAGAGGCAGCAATTACCACAATAGTGGACTGCGAAGATTCTATTGCCGCCGTCGATACGGAAGACAAGATTGAAGTGTATCGAAATTGGTTAGGTCTAATGCAGGGAAATCTGGTAGAGACTTTTGTGAAGAACGATGAGATCGTCACTCGCAAATTGAATTCTGATCGAGAGTACATTGCAGCAGATGGCAGCAGCTATCGGGTAGCGGGCCGGAGTTTGATATTCAACCGCAACGTGGGTCATTTGATGGACATCGATATTTTCAGGGACCGCCTGGGCAATCCGGTTCCCGAAGGGATCATTGATGGCGTAATGACCGCCCTCATCGGGATGATAGACCTGCAAAAAGAAGGGGTCAGCTCTAATACCAAGAAGGGAAGCATTTATATTGTTAAACCCAAGATGCACGGGCCTGAAGAAGTAAAGTTTACCTGTGAATTGTTTTACCACATCGAAGACATGCTCGGCTTAGAGAAAAATACAATAAAGCGGGGCATCATGGACGAGGAGCGCCGTACCACTGTCAATTTGAAAGAATGTATAAGACAGGCACAGCATCGCCTGGTCTTTATTAATACCGGTTTTCTCGATCGTACCGGAGACGAGATTCACACCAGCATGGAAGCCGGACCATTCTTGCCCAAGCAGCAAATCAAACAACAGCGATGGATAAAGGCTTATGAAGACCATAATGTGGATATCGGTCTTGCCTGCGGTCTACCGGGCAAAGCACAAATAGGCAAAGGCATGTGGACGATGCCGGACCAGATGGCACAGATGCTGGATATAAAGATTGAACACCCGCGCTCCGGTGCTAACACTGCCTGGGTACCCTCACCCACTGCCGCCGTTTTACACGCGTTGCATTACCATCGAGTAGATGTGTTTGAAATCCAGAAAAAGATAAGACACAGGAATAGGGCAAGCCTGGAAGATATCTTGACGATCCCCTTGATGACCCACCCCGAAGACTTGCAGCCGGCACAAATACGCAAAGAATTGGAGAATAACATTCAGGGTATCCTCGGCTATGTGGTGCGTTGGGTCGAGCAAGGCATCGGTTGTTCCAAGGTGCCCGACATTAACAACATCGGCCTGATGGAAGATCGTGCCACACTACGCATATCCGCCAAGCATGTGGCCAATTGGTTGCGCCATGGTATTTGCACAGAGAAACAAGTAATCGAAACAATGCGACGAATGGCAGCAGTTGTGGACACACAAAATATTGGCACCGCTGAATATGTAAACATGAGTGGCCGTTTTGAAACCAGTTACGGTTTTAAGGCAGCCCACGACCTGATTTTTCGAAGCCAGGAGTTGCCAAACGGCTACACCGAGCCCTTGCTCCACCAATACCGGATCACCGTGAAAAAAATCGCAAGCTCGTAATACCCGTGGCGATCACACGCCAGATCAACATTGTTTCTCCGCCGCTTGGCTTGCATCAGCCAATACATTAACTCGGTTGCAGTGGCTGCATTTCACGAAAGAGCAGTACTTAACTATTGCCTGTCGTCACCGATTTATCTCTTCCATCCTCGCTGCCCTTAGCATTGAGGTCATGGAATAATTGCCTTCATGGCAGGCATATTCATACAGCCTGTGCTCTGGCGGCATTCTTCTCAGGGGAATTTCTGCGGTGAATGGCTGCCTGTAAATCTGGGGATCGCTCAGCGTATAGCTGTACAACAGTTCATCTTTTGCAGTGACGGTAATTGTTTCGGTGATTTCTAACTGATTGGATGACTTGATGAAGGTTGTGGATTGCTCCGGTCGAAAATTATCGGTATGGATTATCAGACTATTGCCTGCATAGTGACCGATGGAGTCTCCCATCCATTTATTACCTTGCCGGGACAGGTGTTCGCTATTTAACCGAATAATTCGCACCAGGGAAAAGTACTCTGACAGAATCACTACATAGTCTCGGTTTTGCACGATCTGAATGTTACGTACCGGGTTATCACCTGCCGGGTTACCGCCTCCTGGCCCACCGAAGATAATCAACAGAGGCAATTGCGCGCCCGGGTTCAAGCATCGATCCAGCGGTGTGCGTATTTCCGGTCCATCGAAGTTGCCGAATCCCTGGGCTCGCCAGCGATCAAATATGTCGGTGGCATTGGGCAGCAAAGGCATTTGCCCATCGTCGGGATCGATGATGAGCGAGGTGCGAAACTCGCCGTTCACGCGGGCGATTTCGGTGGGCATTATTTCAAAATTACCATCGGCCTGTTGGTTGATGAGGCCACCTGATGCCGGTGCAGCACGATTGGGATCCAGCGGAGCGGTCCGCGCAACATCCAATGCCAGCGCTCGCTCCACCAGCACTGCCGCTTCTTGCTCGGTATAGGCTCGTTTTGTACCCAAGCCCGCTGGCCGGCGTAACGGGGTCTGATAGGGGTTGGTCCAATTGCCCTGTAAGTCCGGATAGCCGTGCTCGGTTTTTAGCACCTCCCAATTTGCGTCGGCAGCAGCTAATGATTGAGCGAGAAATAGTGTACAAGCGATTAGAGAACGAGCCACCTGCACAGCACTCAGATTGAGATTAGTAATTACACTCCAAGCAGCCATAAGCGCTCTTACAATTCGCTGATATTAAGAAATACTCTTGACCCCTTCAAAAAATCCGATGCCGTGATTAACCCTCTATCGCACACGCTTCGGGTGACTCCCATTTACACCCGTCTCAAACACACCGATGGTTTCACCGTGAAAGCTGCCTTGGGTTAGCCATTCGAGTGATGCGCGGTGTAAAAACTTGTATTGGCTGGTTTCCCAAACTGCAAAGTGCGTCGAACAGGCCATGGTGACGAATACCTTCGAATCGACATTGCTGAGGTCTGCATACAGCACGCCACGCGATTCGGGATTGTCCTGGGCACCCACCACGATCATGGTCGGCGAGGTGACTCTGGCGGCGCCTTCCTGGTCCCAGCCGAAACCCGTCGCTTCGTAGGGGCCGGAGGTACGCACCCGCATCACACCTGTGGATGGACCCCACACCGAGCCCAATGGATCGAAAGCCATTATGGTGCTCCAGACGACGTCGCGAATGCCGGGGTCCACCTGGTTGTCACAGGCCACGTTCTGCTCCCAGCGACCCTGTGTCAGGGTCTCATAGGTCTGTAACCGCATCGGTACCGATGGCCCCGGCCGGGTAACGCGCTCACGCCGGTAACCTGGCGCATACAGGAATAATTTGTCGACTTTTTCCGGGTTTCGCGCGGTATAACCGCCGGTACGTGTCCCCCCGGCAGACCAACCTATCAGGCTGACTTTCGATACCCCTCGCAGGTCGAGGATGTAGTCCACCACCGAGGCCATTTCATCCCAGTCAGATTGTATGGTGGAAGTCCACTGGCTGTAGCTGGGGTCACAAGACTGGCTTAAAGGATGGGGCATCACCAGAGCCTGGTCGATCTCGCTCATGTTGCAGGGGTCGTCCATATAGGGTCGGGGTGAGCGCCCATAACCGGTGTGATCCATGGCGAATACATCGAAGCCGGCTTCTGCCAGGTATTCCATCCAGCTGTAGTCCTTAAAATCGAGGTCGTAATCCGGAATCGACGAGACCGTACCACCATGCACAAATAGCACCACGCGGCCTTGCCGTGATTGCCCTGCTGCCCAGCGATCGGCCGCCGCCGCGCTCATCTTTTCGCGCAGATAAATGCCGACGCGTTCGCCTCGGTTGGACGGCGCGGTAGAGGTATGGGGGACGAAGCGCTCGAGCATGATGATATCTGATTGCGCATGAACCAACAGGGGAAGGCCCATGCTTAGAGAAACCAGGCTAAGGATTATTGAAAAGATTCGGCGACTACACATCGCAAGCTCCAGGTTGACCCTACGGTCTAATTATTATCGATCGGGCGTATCACTCTATACTGCTTGCTGGTTGACGATGCTTCGATATTACACAAATCACCTGGTAAATACATGTGCCGCGCAGCTGCAATTGTTCCTTTGACGCAAACCAGCCCCCGGCCCACAGTTCTTTTCTCGCCTGTGCGTCGGTAGTTTTGGTACAATCGTGGCCAGCTTGAGCTGCTCAGGATGTGCCTCGAGTTAAAAAGACCACAATCGCGGGGCCTCAATGAATTCTGCCACACAGCAAGAATCGCTGAAATTTAAGCCTTCAAGCTTCGCCCGTTGTTGCCGTGACGGACTGCTAGCAACGCTATTTTTACCGATATGTTGGCCAATCTTCGCGCAAGAAGTCACCGCTGCAGACCAATATCGCCAGCTTGTCGACCAGTACTGTGTGGCCTGCCATAACCAGGCGTATAGTAATGCCGGGGTCGAACTGGATGGTCTCGACATGGGCCAGATCAGTACCGACGCCGAGACTTGGGAACGGGTAATCAGGAAACTACGCTCCAGAGCCATGCCCCCTCCTGCCAGCCCGCGGCCAGATGAAACAGGCTACCGCTCACTGATTGCCTGGCTCGAAGACCAAATCGACAGTGCCGCTGCGCAGAGACCGAATCCCGGGCGTACAGAGACTTTTCATCGCTTGAATCGGTTTGAGTACAAGGCGGCCATCGGGGACTTGCTGGGGCTCGATATCGATGTGGAATCCATGTTGCCGGTGGACAATACCTTCGACGCCGGCTTTGACAATAATGGCGCCATGCTGACCGTATCGCCAGCGTTGCTGGAAAGATACCTGTTAGCCGCCAGAAAGATAAGTCGCCTGGCAGTGGGTATCGCACCCGATGGCCCCGCTATTGATGACTACAAAGTTCATCTTAATTTAATCCAGGACGATCGCATGGGAGCCAGGCTCCCCTTCGGTTCTCGTGGCGGCACCGCCATTGAGCACTACTTTCCGGTGGACGGCAGCTATCGGGTGAAGGTCGATCTGCAATCGCAGTACAACGACTATCTGCGGGGCATGGGCCGCACTCACACCCTCGATGTGCGCCTCAATGGTGAACTGCTGCAGCGCTTTACCATCGGCGGCGAAGCCGGGGGGCCGGCCGCACCGGAAGGATTTGCCGGCAACATTCAGATGGATCGCGCGTGGGAAGATTACATGCACCACGCAGACGATAATCTAGTGGTGGAATTCGAGGCAGCGGCCGGTCCACAGACACTCAGTGTTTCCTTCGTCCGCGATCTGGTGGCGAAACCGGGTGTGCGCCAGCCCAGGCAAACCAGTTACAGCCTGGCCACCGAACAACGCTATTACGGCAATGCGGCCATCGACACCGTCAGCATCGCCGGACCATTCGATGTGTATCAGGCTGGGGATACCCTCAGCCGCAATAAAATATTCAGTTGTCGACCCAGTGAAGTGGCGGAAGCCGAGGCCTGCGCCCGAACCATACTGTCGCGCCTGGCCACTCGGGCTTACCGGCGCCCGGTCACCGATGTGGAAATTGAAATCTTGATGCAATTCTATGCGGCCAGTGAGTCAGATTTTGACAGCGGTATTCAATTGGCACTGGAGCGCCTGCTGGTGGATCCAAATTTCCTCTTCAGAATCGAGCGCGATCCTGAATCCGTTGCCCCGGGTGACAACTATACGATCACTGACCTGGAGCTGGCCTCCAGACTATCCTTCTTTTTATGGAGTACCCTGCCCGATCAGGAACTGCTGGACATCGCAATTGATGGACGCCTGAGCGCGCCAGGAGTGTTGGAAACACAGCTACAACGTCTCTTGAGAGACCCACGAGCCGCCGATTCCCTGGTGAAAAATTTTGCCGCACAGTGGCTGCAACTACGCAACCTCAGGGGATTGCTACCAGACCCGGATATTTTTCCAGAGTTCGATGAGAATTTACGCGCTGCTTATCTAAGGGAAACCGAATTGTTTATCGGCAGCACGATCAAGCAAGACACCAGTGTGCTGGAGCTGCTCAATGCCAATTACAGCTTCGTCAATGAACGCCTGGCTAATCATTATGGAATCGACGGTATTTATGGCAATCATTTTCGACGCGTCACTTTTTCTGAGGGTGATAATCGCGGCGGCCTCCTGGCCCATGGCAGCTTATTAACTGTGACATCTTACCCTAACCGGACCTCACCGGTGCTCCGAGGCAAATGGCTGTTACAAAATATTGTCGGGTCGCCACCATCCGAGCCCCCACCTGATGTACCGGCATTACCGGATAGTGGCACCGAAGGCCAACCAGCTTCGGTTCGCGAGCGACTGGAGGAACATCGGAAAAATCCGG
The DNA here is from genome assembly GCA_022563075.1 of Pseudomonadota bacterium. Lineage (GTDB taxonomy): Bacteria > Pseudomonadota > Gammaproteobacteria > Pseudomonadales > Pseudohongiellaceae > UBA9145. The sequence goes on along the minus strand of JADFOC010000049.1, from coordinate 2,540 downwards.
TCTGTGCCACCTGCCACGCACCCATGGATCCCCTGGGCTTTGCCCTGGAAAATTTCGATGCCATTGGCTCCTGGCGCAGCGTCAGCGCAATCGGCACCAAAATTGATGCTTCGGGAATGCTACCAAACGGTATACAATTCGAAGGTATCTCTGGATTATATGATCATCTGGCTAGCGACGAGGCGCAGTTTGCTGAGACCGTAACGGAAAAGTTACTGGCCTTTGCCCTCGGTCGGGCATTGCAATACTACGACCGGCCAACAATAAGAGAGATAGTTCGAAATGCAGCGGCCGATGACTATACCTGGTCATCTCTGATTAGCGAGATCGTTAGCAGCCCTGCCTTTAGAATGAGACAAGCAGCTTCGGAGGAATCGGTACTGTGATTATTACCAAGAAATGCATTCCCAGACGCACCATGCTACGCGGCTTAGGCACAGCGCTGGCCTTGCCTCTGCTCGACGCCATGGTGCCGGCACTGTCGGCGCAGACAACCACTGCCGCCAATCCGGTGAAGCGGCTTAGCGTGGTTTACATTCCCAATGGCATGGCGATGGAATACTGGACACCGGCCACCACCGGTGTCGATTTCGAACTAACCCCAGTGATGCAACCCTTGGCTGGCTTTCGCGACAAGATATTACCTGTATCTGGGCTTAAGCTGCCCTGGGACAACGCTCCCCATGCCGGCGGATCTGCGCCTTTTCTAACGGGTTCGATAGGCAACACCGGCGAGACCGATATTTATTGCAATGTTTCCATGGACCAAATCGTGGCGCGACAATTTAGTCAGCACACGCAATTGGGTTCACTGGAACTGGGCATGGAAGACCGTGGCAATTCCGGGCAATGCAGCAACAGTTTTTCCTGCATTTACACCAATACAATATCCTGGCGTGACCGAACCACGCCACTGCCGATGCAGAACAACCCACGCCTGGTTTTTGAACGCCTGTTCGGCGATAGCGGCAGCACCGATACACAGGCTCGCCAACAACGCATACGCAGCGGTCGTAGCATCCTCGATTCGGTATTAGTAACAATCAGTGATTTGAAACGTGGCGTTGGCGTGCAGGATCAGGACAAGATAAACCAGTACCTGGACGGCGTCAGAGATGCCGAGCGACGCCTGCAAAAAGCCGAAGAACAAAAAGACCAACCCCTACCCCTGGTGGAACGACCCGCCGGCATACCCTCCAGCTACGAACAGCACGCCAAGCTCATGTTTGATTTGCAATTACTCGCTTTTCAGACGGACCTCACGCGCGTTATTACCTTTATGCTGGGACGCGAACAAAGCAGCCTGACCTATCCGGAAATCGGTGTCTCCGAGGCGCATCACCCGCTTTCACATCACGCCTATGACCCGGTGAAGATTGCGACCATGTCGAAGATCAATACCTTCCATGTGCAGTTATTCAACTACTACCTGGAAAGACTGCAAGCCACGGCCGATGCCGATGGCAGCTTGCTCGACAACACACTGTTGCTCTACGGTGGCGGCATCTCCGACAGCCATATTCACCGCCATGACAATCTGCCGGTGCTGCTCGCCGGCGGCGCGAACACCGGTATCAGAGGTGGTCATCACCTGCATTTCAAAAACGATGAACCATTGGCCAATCTGTTAGTCACGGTTATGGGGAAGCTGGGAGTGCCAGAAGAAAGTATTGGCAATAGTGTTGCAGCGCTGGAAATTGATTCCCCCACCGCTTAATGCGTTGCAGCTTAATTAATCATCGCCTAGTCAGTGGCGCCAAGGCTTCTCAACAAATCTTCGGTAGACACATTGCTGGTGGCGCTCTGACCAATACCACGACCCCTTAATCTCTTCGCCATATCCAAGGGAGTTAAGCCACGATTATTGACCGTTTCTATATCCGCACCATTAGCGACTAAATATTGAACGATCCGGTCATAACCTCGGGATGCTGCCCTGTGCAAGCCGGTATCGCCACTTCGATTTTGTGCATTGATATTCACACCCAGCGCCAGCGTGTATTCAATTAGTTCCAGCGCCTTACGTTCGCCATCGGCTGGATCCAGGAGAACGGCACGGTCCGCGGCGGGGAGGTTATTTCCGGGCCTTCTCCTGCTCGCGCAGCCGCTCCGCCAACGCCGCGGTCCGCCGCCAGCGAGGGCGATCTACCGGCGTGCCACCTGATGGGTGACCTAGGCCTCAGGTTGCACACACGATCGCATCAGGTGCTTGTACGGGTTCCACCGTGTGTCAACCCGGGTCCGGTTCATCGCAGGCGCTCCTAACCGACACGCCTGTTACACCCCGCCCGATACGTGATAGATTGGCCGCCTGATGACGGATTCCGCCCCAGCCATTCCCATCCACCATCGCGCATGGCAGGACCTTTTGCGGACGCACAAGACCGTCCTGGACGGCATCGAGGCGGAGATGGTGCGCAGCGCCGGCCTCCCCGTGGCCTGGCACTACATCCTGCTGTTTCTGAACGAGGCCCGGGACCAACGGCTGCAGTTGTTCGAGCTCGCCGACGCGCTACTCCTCAGCCGCAGCGGGCTCTCTC
>JADFOC010000048.1 GCA_022563075.1 Pseudomonadota bacterium | reverse complement strand
CATTGGTCCCGGCCGTCAATTCGGACAACAATGATTTACCGACAAGTACTTTGCTGCCTCCACTGACGATGGTGCCACTTGCCACATTTACCGCCTGGAATTTACGTGCACCGGCAACGGGGGCAGAACGATCATTGGCGCGCCTGTCAGGTGGCTATATTCCGTTTCCAGCCAATACCGCCGTCGCTGTACAGTCACGAGACTTCCGTAATTCCATCGCGGGATTGTACTCTTCCTTCGAGGACTACCTGGTGAAATATGAAGCGGCCACGGATCAGTTGATTGAACAGGGTTATTTACTCCCTGGATTTAAAGATCGGATCATGCGTATTGCACACGCTAATGAGTCTGTATTTGAGTAACACTATCCAGTTGTTGCAGTAATATTCACAACATCAACCCGGTCCATTAGCCGGTGTCTCTCGGCACCGATGCGTGTTTGAAACCGGTGTTGCAGACACGTTTATCAGAACATTCCTATCTCTTTGATTTCTTGCCTTCGGCGTAAGACATTTCCAAAAAAGCATTCAGCCACCAAAAAAGGTGAGCCTGGACCCGCTAATTTCACGGCCTCGTCTGCTGATTGAATACTATCTACTCATCTCGCATGCGCCGCCTAAAGGACCTAATAATACCGGCACAAATTTCATACTGGACTAAAATTAAGGGTTGCGGTCTGGATAGAATGAAATGTCGATCAAGTATCGGGTGATAATCCTACTCACCTCCTTAGCCATAGTTTATGTATTGATCGTGTCACAGGTGATGCGACTCGGTGTGCTCCCGGCATTCTCTGCGCTGGAGCGAGATTTCGCCACCGTGGACCGTGACCGTGTTGGGCAGTACGTCCAAGCAGAATGGATGCGTCTGGGCGGATTTGCTTACGATTGGGCATATTGGACCGATAACCAGAATTACATGCTTGGCTTGAACCCTGAATTCGAAGCCGATGATTTAACCGAAGATATGCTAGATTACTTGCACGTAAATATCTTCGCCCTTATCGACACTGATTACAATCTCAAATGGGGTCGAGCATATGACCTGGAACAGCAAATATTTTTGTCCATTGAAGATTATCTTCAATTCCCCATAGTTGATGCGCCAGAAGTTTTTGGTCTTACATCTATCGACGATTCAAGCCAAGGCATCTACAAGAGTGCTGGACTTGCAATGCTATTTACTTCGCGCCCAATACTAAATAATAGTAGAGAAGGTCCGGTAGCAGGCACGCTGGTTCTTGGAAGATTTCTGGATGAACATTTCATCAAAGAAATGGAGGAAGCCCTCTCTCTTGAGCTAAATATCTGGGATCTGGACGAGTCGCTACCTGCTTACGTTAGACAGGCGCAGTCAGAAATTTCAGGAGGTAGTGCAGACGTTACATGGATTGAAAACGACGCGCAATTGCGACAGCTTTTTCAGATCACCGACTTCTATGGAATACCTAGCTTCATTGCGGAAATTCAATCTCCGCGACGAATTGTTGACATTGGCAATGAAACCGTAGGCACAGCAGTCTACGTGCTAGTAGTCGCGCTCGTGCTGTTCACGCTCGTTATATGGTTCATACTCGACAAGTTAGTGCTTGCACCACTACGGCGTCTGCAAACCCACATTCATGAAATGCGTGAGGACGATGATCTTTCTAGGCACATCAATATTACTCGAACTGACGAATTCGGCGATATGGCGCGCGAATTCAATGCGCTGACTGAAAAATTGATGGATTCTCGCCAGGAGTCTGAATCTGCAAGGCAATCCGCCATTGCCGCCAGCGAGTCGAAGAGTAATTTCCTGGCTACCATGAGTCATGAAATTCGAACTCCGATGAATGGGGTGTTAGGAATGGCAGATTTATTATTATCCACCCCCTCTTTATCTGCCGAACAAAAGCATTACGCGAAAACAATCAGTCATTCTGGCAAAGCCCTGCTGATAATTCTTAACGACATCCTGGATTTTTCAAAAATTGAAGCTGGCAAGTTCACCCTGGAAAATAGTCCGTTTCAATTGCGCGCGATGCTTGAAGATGCTCTCGAATTGGTCGCACATGAAGCGCAGGGCAAGGGTCTGGAATTGTTACTGGAGGTTCCCCCGGACTTGCGCAATCGGTATATCGGCGACGCTGGCAGATTACGACAAATGATATTGAATTTGCTCAGCAATGCGGTGAAATTCACGGAATCGGGTCGAGTAACACTGAGAGTAACAATGAATACTAAAGGGCACGATGACAGTTGCATGCTGTTCGAAGTCGAAGATACTGGCATAGGCATAAGGCAAGAAAACCACGACAAGATCTTCGGTTCATTTACGCAAGAAGATAATTCAACCACACGGCGCTTCGGAGGAACCGGGCTGGGTCTTGCGGTGACTCGACAATTAGCAGAACTCATGGGCGGCCAAGCCGGTTTTTCCAGCGACTATGGCAGCGGTTCGACTTTTTGGGTAAGTATTCCATTGCCGCCGTCAAAGCTGACAACGGTGTCACAACAGAATCAATTCGGTGGGTCGCGCGCTCTGCTGTATTTGGGAGAGAGTGCCAGCAATCGAATTCTAAAGAGTCAATTGGAGTTCTGGGGGGTGGATGTAAAAACCAACAACGACGTATCGCAGATCGATACAATTTTCGAAACGGACTTCACTCTCACAGATGGCTCGTTTAACTTGCTGTTTATCGACGGAGTAATTGTGAACAATGAAGTTCAGCAAGCCATGAAATTGCTGCGCTCGAAGTATGATGAAGAACAACTTAGAATCGTTCTACTTTGTCCGATTTCTGATGCGACGAATTTGGCAGATTTGTCTGATTTTGGTACCCCTAGAGTGCTGTATAAGCCGGTACGATTGGAGCGCTTAACATCGCTCTTCCGTGACGAGGTGTCTGTTGCTGACAGCCAATCATCAACTAACTTAGATTTGGCTCAGGGTGATTCCATCGATTCTCCGAAGCAACCTCGGCACGTTCTCTTGGTAGAAGACAATAGAGTAAATGTGATGATTGCGGAGAATATGCTCAAAAAACTCAGCTACGAAGTTACCGTAGCCAATAATGGTGAGGAAGCTGTTGAGCTAACCGCCAACAATACATTCGACATTGTGCTGATGGATTGCGCGATGCCGGTAATGGACGGGTTTGAGGCGACCAAGCTGATCCGCGAGACGGAAGCCGCGAGTAACAGCGGGAAAGTCACCATCATTGCGCTTACCGCCAATGCCATGATCGAGGACCGTGATCGTTGTTTACTTGCTGGCATGGACGGCTTCCTCACCAAGCCGATATCGTTGGATGCGCTCAGAGAATCATTACAGCGATAAGCGTTACTAGAGCATGCTCGCGCAATAGTCAGCGAAGTACTGAAGGGTGGAGATACGGTCTTGCCACCACCTTACTATACTTATTAATAGCAGCGACCACCTCGAGTGAATTCGAATCAGGCAAAATTTAATCCAGGCCAGCGATCGAAAAGGCGGAAACTGAAAGCGTTCCAGGCATTTACATCTACACTGAAAGAATAATTGTTGCTGCTGGGACATACTGAAACCACGGAATGTAGTTTATCGGAGTCTTTGTGCATAATATTTCCAACCGGTCTAAAGCCAATGTAGTAAGACAAGTTTGTAGTATCCTCTCTTTGCTGACAGCCACTACACTGACAACATCATCTAATGCCCAGCAAGATGTGATAACTGAGGTTGTGGTCACCGTACAAAAGCGGTCTGAATCTGTACAAGAGGTGCCGCTTGCCATTACCGCTTTCAGCGGTGACTTCATTGCTGATGTGAATCTGGATGATGTCAAGGATCTGGTTGCATACACACCTGGACTCACCGGCAATTCACAAGGCAGCTTCATCGATGTCTTGCAGATTCGAGGAATTTATACTTCAGACTACGGCGTCGCAGGTGATCCCTCGGTTGGTATCTTTAAGAATGGTCTTTATCAAGGACGCAGTGGTGCCGTTGTAACGAGTCTTTATGACATCGAGCGAGCAGAAATTGCCCGCGGTTCCCAGGGATTTTTAATTGGTCGTAACTCAATTGCCGGCGCAATAAACGTTTTTACACGCAGACCTTCATTTCAAGACGCCGATGCCTATGTTGAAATAGATATCGGTGAACGCAGTCATCAATCTCTCGAGGCTGCGACCAACATAACCCTGACACAGAACATAGCGGCACGTTTAGCAGTCTACAGTTCACGAGAGGATGGTTATGTTGACGATGTCTTCGACAGATCTCGTAAAGATCTACTGGGACACGACAAGCAGGCGGCACGTTTGTCATTGCGCTCAGAATATGGCAATACTGAAATAAATTTCATGGTTGAATACGAGGACCGTGAACTAGCTGGGACGATTTATCGTGCAATACCCCGGGGAGAGACTTGGCAAGCCCTGCAAGAACTATTCGGTGTAACCTTGATGGGTGATGCCGATGACTTAGACTCCGATCTCTCCCTTGGAGAGGGCGATGATGTCGAGATCTGGAGCCTGGGATTGCAGATAGACCATGATCTGGGCTGGGCGAGGCTGACATCATTTACTGGCTACAAAGATCACACCTGGAATTACGCCGAAGACTATGATGGCACTCCCCTGCATATTTCCAGTTATACGCAGGATCAGCAGGGTGAATATTTGGAGCAGGAATTTCGTCTGGTATCGAACACGGAGGGAGCATTCACCTGGTATGCCGGTATTTCTGGATACCGGGAATCTATCGATGCCTTATTCAGGCAGGTAGCGGATGAAGAGGTGATGTGTGTTTTCTACCTGAGTGCCGATGGTTACAATAATTGCACCGAGTACCTGGCGGATTATGGAGAAGTTTTTACACCCAATCCGGATGGCTTGGTAGAACGCAATCGAGTGAAAGGAGAATACTCTGGATTTGCCGCCTATTTTGATCTGAACTTCGCCTTCAGCGATACGATCGATGCCAGCATCGGGGCTCGCTTCACCAGAGACTCCAAGAAATTCAAGATTCACGCCTTCGATGTTGCCAGTGATCTGGGACCATTCTACGGAATTGGTTACACCACGGATGGTTTTATCGGCGACAAGAAAACCTGGCAGGACATTGCGCCGCGCGCACTGCTTCGCATTCAACCTAATGATGAATGGATGCTCTTCGGCAGCGTAACCCGAGGCTACAAGGCCGGGGGCTTTGGCAGTTTTGCGGTGAATCCAGAGCCAGAGTTTGGCCAATTAGACCTCACCGAAGATGCCTTCAGCCCCGCTCCCTTCGATCCCGAGCAGGTAATCTCTTACGAAATTGGCAGCAAACACACCCTGGCGGGAGGTCTGACTCGTCTGGACCTGAGCGCTTATTATTACGACTATGAAGACTTACAGGTCGTGGTGGAAGGTCCCGGTGGTGGTATCCGGGTAGACAATGTGGGCAAAGTCGCTGGCTGGGGTGTTGAAGGCTCTCTGCAAATGGTACTCGGAGCAAATTGGGATCTGTTCGTGTCCGGGGCCTGGGCCGATAGTGAAATGACCAGGGTGCAAGCTCTCTGTGATGACAGTGATAGTTGCGAGGGGAATGGGCTACCGGGCCTACCCGAATTCTCCTATGGAATAGTGCTGCGTGGAGAGTTCCTGGCAGCGGCAGGGGAGTGGATCGGTAGTGTTGAAGCTTTTGGTCAGACCAGAACTTATGGCGGCTTTGCCCGCAACCGACTATTTCAAAATGACGGCTGGACCGAGCTGGCAATTCGTGCCGGTTACAGATCATCCGAAGGCTGGGAAGTAGTTGCTTATGTGGAAAACGCGCTGGATAAGCGCTACTTCGACGGTGTCTTCGAAGATGTTGGAATCCTTCCGGCTGCGACTTACGGGCCCTCCCGTCCACGCACTGTCGGTGTACGCATCGGTTGGAATTTTAACTAGATCACCTTGGCCTCGAACTAATACTAAGAATGAAATAGAAAAAGGTCGAAACTAGCTTGCAGAAATAGGAAGCGGCCACAGATCAACTAACCGAAGAGAGTTATCATGAATACCTTGGGCTCAGTTTGGTCAGTCTTCCACGCGGACTTATAGATGCTTGGCATGGTGCCGCCGTCATCCAGTGTCTCGAATTCGAATGTGACGAAGACATCAAAGTATCACTCTTGGTTTTTGCAACTTCTCTTAATCGAGTATCGGCTAGATTAATTCAGCAGCACTACTGAAAGCAGAAAAGCGGATTCTTGATCAATTCCCTGGGTTTTAGCATTTCTGTCGCACCAAATACCACATCCACGGTTGGAAATACCGCAAAAACCCTTAATATGTAGCACTCGAGCTGCATGGCTAAATCGGCCAATTTAGGGTCGCTGCCTAAAATAATAGGATCGGAGGATCCACCCATGAGAAAAATCTGTATAGGCATGCTTGGCGTGCTAACGACTGCTTGTCTGGCACAAGATGTCGACCTCGACAGCCTGCGCTTACCCGATGGCTTTTCCATATCCGTTTATGCGGTGGTGAGCGCTCCGCGGCAAATGGCGCTGGGCGCCGACAATGTGGTGTTCGTGGGCAGTAATCGGGGCGGCAGGGTGACCGCTGTCATCGATCAAGACGGTGATGGCACGGCAGACCAGGTGATTACCATCGCCGAGGACTTGAATGCGCCCAATGGTGTGGCCTATCACCAGGGGAATTTGTACATTGGCGAAATAGACAGAATCAGCAAGATCTCTAATGTAGATTCCCGCCTCACCGGACCGCAGGCAACCGAGACCGTGAATGATTCATTGCCCGATCGTCGTCATCATGGCCTTAAATTCCTGCAGATCGGCCCAGACAACAAGCTCTATCTGCCGGTTGGAGCACCTTGCAATGTCTGCGAAGAAGAGGAAATTTTTGCGGGCCTGCATAGAATGAATCTCGATGGCAGCGGTATGGAAAAAATAGCAAACGGCATTCGCAACAGCGTCGGCTTCGATTGGCATCCACGCTCGAGCGAACTCTGGTTCACCGATAACGGTCGGGATATGCTGGGTGACGATATTCCTGCCGGTGAAATAAATCGTATTACCAGCGTTGATCAGCATTTCGGATTTCCGTACATCCATCAGGGCGATCTGCCCGACCCGGATTTTGGCACCGGTAAGAGTGCGGCCGACTATACTCCGCCTGTTTATAAATTAGGGGCACACGTGGCACCTTTGGGGATGATGTTCTATCGGGGCGATTCATTTCCCAGTGAATACAGTAATACAATTTTAGTGGCAGAACACGGTTCCTGGAACCGCAGGCAGAAGAGTGGTTACCGAGTAATGATGGGGCGACTCAGTGCGGACAACAGCAGTATTACTGAATATACGCCCTTCGTAGAAGGTTGGCTCGAAGGACAGGTAAACTGGGGTCGACCGGTAGATGTGCTCAATATGCCCGATGGTTCGGTGCTTATTTCCGATGATCTGGCTGGCGTGATTTACCGCGTAAGTTATGGTGAATAAGCGTCAACCTTACTATGCCTTTAAGCAAAGGCGGTAACAAGAAATCTGATTGCTTTAACTCTTGACACAATGATTGGCATTACCTTCTCTAATACTCCAGACCAATAATAGAAATCGGAGAGATAGGAATGAATCAACTTCTTGCATGCGGTAACGGCCTACCTGGTCCTGGCATTCCCAGGAGTATTTCTATACTGCCAATTCTTGGGATTATTCTGGCCTTTGCACAGCAGTCAGTCAGACAGCATTCCAGTGCCGATGAAATCAATGACTACTATGTTTCTGCGGACGCAGGAGTCAATGGAGATGGCAGCCAAAGCAAGCCGTTTCTTTTACTCTCACAGGCCGAGTCGGCGTCGGCTGCCGGCGACACAATCTACTTAGTAGCCAGTAACCGGGCTGGACTGCTCGACGGTGGTATAGCGCTGAAGCCCAGGCAAAAGTTAATTGGAACTACAGCGAACGGTCAATTTCTCGACAGCGCCGGTAGCAGGGTACAGATAACCAATACCAGCGACCACCTAAATGGTGTGATCGTGCAGTTGTCCGATCACAATGAGATCGCTGGAATCCACTTCGTGAACATGCGCAGTTATGCCATTTCCGCATCGGGGTCAGATTATTCTGGCACCTACATTCACCACAGCTCTTTTTCCGGCAATGCAACTGAGCATATCGAGGACGAACGTGGATTGGTGTACGCCATCAGTCTGGACGCAACCGAAGGTGATCTGGATGGAATCAGGATAGAGGATAGTAATTTTCGTGATGGCCACGACCTGGGTGGCATACGAGTATTCCACTCCGGCAATAGCAGGGGCAACTATCACTTCCAGCGGAATGATTTCTCTGATCTCGGTGGTCGGGCCTATTTTGTTCAATCTCGAGATAGCAGTAGAGTTGAAACCGTCATCCTCGATTCAAGCGCCGATAATATCGGCCTGGGTGACAGAAATTCTGACAGCATTATTCCCTACTTAATGGGTCAATCTGAGCAGATTATGCTGATTAGAAATTATCATTTCAAAAATACCAAACAAGTGGGTAATCGATCCAATACTGGCATCGAAGCTTTTATGTTCGGACAACCTCGTCCCGATCAGGCCAATTGGTGTACAGCCTGCAAGTTGACACTTAAAATTTTAGATAGTGTGATTGAGAATTCCGTTACCGACCCTATCCAATTTTCGAATTCCGGCAGGAATTCCGTATTAATCTATGAGATCCGAAATACGAAGATACTCGGTGGCAATCCACAACAGGGCGGCGGGGCCATTTCCCTAAACTTGCAGAGTGTGCCCAACAGTGGAGGCAGTACTACGTTGCTGGCAGAAAACAACGACATCATCGGTTCTACAGGTTTCGGTTTCGCGATGAACAATCGTGGTGGTGGAGATTTTACAGCCATAGTCGATTTTGGCGGCGGCGCCTTGGGTAGTCTTGGGAATAATCGGTTTATCGACAATGAAAGAGGTGAGATGCGAGTTCCACAGACGCGAATCACGGCACACAACAACTGGTGGGATGGGGAGGTGCCGAGGATTTACAACTCCGAAGATGAACTAATGGAGAATTCACGAGTTGAAATTGAGCCGGTGTTGCGTGACGATCCCCGCTAGATTGGACAGGTGTGACAGACACTTGTTGTAGACATTACCGGCCAGCAAGCTTATGCTTTTTTGCTCCCAACAGAATGTCCTGTAATTACCAGAGAAATCATCATGAAAATAACAAATAATCTATCTCACTCTAATTGGCTATCCGGTGTCTTGCTTGTCCTGGTATCACTCGTGTTGGCTGGCTGTGACTCAGGCCAGTCCAGCAGCGTAGTGTCAGAGAATTTAGCCGCATCTACCACGACGCAAGTTTCTGCAGCGCTGGAGCTTGCCGCACCAGAATCTGCTGGCATGGATACACCGAGACTGGACCGGATCACCGAAGCTATGCAGGGATTCGTCGATGATGGTCTATTAGCTGGTGTGGTTACCATGGTGGCACGAGACAATAAACTTGTGCATGCCGAGTCGGTTGGCTTTCGCGATCTGGAAGCCGGGGCTCCCATGACCAACGATGCCATCTTCAGAATCTATTCCATGAGCAAACCGATTACTGGTGTTGCCCTAATGACCCTGTATGAAGAAGGCAAATTCAAATTATCCGACCCGGTTGAAAAGTATATTCCCGAATTTACCGATCTGCAGGTCGCTGCCGGCGAAGATGCCGATGGCAACATGATCACCGAGGCGGCCAATCACAAGATGACCATTCGCGAACTGATGAGTCATACCGGTGGCCTCACCTATGGATTATTTTCCGGTTCGAAAGTGGACGATCTGTATAACGATGCCAACGTATTGGATTCCAATTCGACCCTTAAGGACATGGTTGACAAATTGTCAGCCATCCCACTGCGACAGCAACCGGGTTCACTGTGGCACTACAGTGTATCGGTGGATGTGCAGGGCTATCTGGTGGAAGTACTTTCTGGCCAACCCTTCGATGAATTTTTACAGGAGCGACTGTTTGATCCACTGGGCATGATCGATACCGGCTTTCATGTGCCGGAAGAAAAAGCCAATCGCTTCGCTCAGGTTTACGGTTATTCACCAGATGGAAAATTAGTCGCCCAGGAAGGATTTGGAGGAAGCAGAGATTACCTGGAGCCAACCACTTTTTTCTCCGGCGGTGGCGGTCTGGTCTCTACGGCGATGGACTATATGCGGTT
>JADFOC010000453.1 GCA_022563075.1 Pseudomonadota bacterium | reverse complement strand
CATTTTGGGATAGCTGGTTACTCAATGATGGCTCTGCCCGACGCTGGTTGGATCAAGCAGGAGCACTGTCGGTGCTGCAACCACGGGACAGCTGGCAATTGAAATAGCTCCCCGCTGTGGAATGGTCGGCGCCTGCAGTTTGATCCATCTTCGCCCCTGAACTTCCCGTTGCATGTCCAGGTCTTGCGGTGAATTGCCGGTCCAGGTCACACGTACACATCAATTGATAGGATCCATCAGAGTCCCAGTGGTAACGGGCACCCTAATCGATATGATCCACCAGCGCTCCAGTAGTGTGGCGTAGGCGCAGACTCATCAATCGAGCAATCCGTTTCAAGATATTGAATCCCAAAAATGGGTGTTCCTGCGCCAATTGATCGAAATTGGAATAACTGATCGACACCAGGTTGGAGTCTTGTGCAGCTACCGCGCTGGCAGAATAGGGTAAGTTGTCAAATAGCGACATCTCTCCCAAGGTGTGGCCTTGTTGCACCGTGAACAGCGATTTGGTTTCCCCACCTGAATCTTTAAGAATCTTGATGCTGCCTTTAGTCACCAGGTACATCTGTCGACCCTTTTCTCCTTCACTAAATAACGTCTCTCCAGATTCAATTTCGACGGTAGTAGCGTAATGCGCAATAATTTCAATGTCATACCTGGAGAAGCTCGCAAACATGCGTGTGCCCTCAATCATGCAACACAGTTCATCTTGATAAGAACTGGAACTCGACTCCGATCCCTCGATACTAATAGCTTCTTTATTGCCTGCACTCATAGGGAAAAACTCAAACGTTGAATGGGTATCGCAGCAGTCTAAATAATAATTATAGCCGTTGGTTCAATAAGTAAGAGGGAAATTAGAGTTTCTGTAAGATCAGTTTTCCAAGCGCGAACAGCGCGCAGCATCAACAACATAGGCCCTGGATCTGGCGATGCTGATTGCAGCGGTCGCTACGACCAGGTTGTTGCAGCGACGAGGAAATTCAGCATTTGTTAGCTCGTTTGCGTTTTTACACAACCCGGCAGGTTTTAATTATCTGTTGCTGCACGGCAAGGCGAGCAGCACACTTTCACCGATGGCCTTATATCAGCAACAGCGGTGCCCAGAAATCCAGCACCCCACGCCGAGATGACCGGTAGTAAACTATTGGCCGTTCGGCATAGATAGAGTCTTAAAAAGATTGACGGACTATCATTCGCTTGCGTAAATACAGCCATAAATCCTGACTAAACCGATATCAATCGTTATAATATTCAGTCCGCTGTTTATTTTTTCAGTTGGGACCCATATAACGCTATGGATACTGAAGAGCTAGAACAACAATCAGCTAATCCAATCGGTACAAATACCGAATCGGTAAAAACCCCCATTCTTTTACCGACTGCAAAAAGAGCATTCAAAATTTTTGCGGTCTTCTTCTTACTACAACTCCTGATCGCCCTGGTTATGTTCTTCATCATAGGCATCTACTATGGCGTGACCGGCGGTGATCCGAATGATGTGGATGGAATAACAACCTTCATAGAAGGATACGTAGGTTTGATTGGCATCGTCGCTTCCTTTTTCTCTGCAATCTGCATAGTGCTGTGGCTGTGGCAGAGAATTAGAGATCCTGCTGATGGTTTTAGCTTTCAATTTATTGGCTTGGTAAAATGTGCGCCCTCGGTGCTGGCCCTACCGGCGGGAGTAGGTGCAGGAATCGGAATCTGCTACCTCGTCTTCGCCGCCCTGATGTTCCCGATCACAGAAGATTCTGGAATGGGGCCAATGACTACCATGGCGATGACAAGCAATTGGAATTTGGTCCTATGGGTTTGCACGGCCTTATTATTGGCACCATTCCTGGAAGAATTATTATTTCGAGGCATTCTGCTCAAGTGTTTCTTGCAAAGTTGGCCCACACCACCCGCCTCGTACCTGGCGATATCGATGACGGTCTTGCTGTTTACTGCGCTACATTTTCAGGAGTTTATCTATTACCCAATAGCGGCAATCGCTATAGTGAGTATGGCGGGATCGGCAACCTACTTTCGACTAAAAACCGATACCCTGGCGGCCGCAAGTGCTGTTCATTTTTCCTACAACTCGGTGATGGTTACAGCGGTGCTTATCGGTAGAATGGCAGGATAGAGAATTGTCCGGCTCTGAACTCGACACCTGAACTTCCTGTTTACTGACCGTGCTTGCACAGTGCTGTAATACGGCGCTGATGATTCCCTTCACGCCATCAGCAGCGGGGCTTCTGGCCTGGTTTCATCGCCGAATAAATCAACAACGGGCGATACGAACTCGTCTATGCTTTAAGGAGGATAGCGAGTAAATTTCATTAAACGTTGACCCCCAGTCTGGCAAACAGAATATATTTATGTTTCGAATGAAATCGAGCAGCGGCGTGGAGCTCAATGGTGGAAATAATTTTCCTTAGCCAACGGAATGTTTGCAGCAAAGATGAAGTAGAGTGGTTTTAGCTTATGTACGAACAAATTCTAATGGCACGCCAGCCCATTTTTGACCAGAACGTCAAAGTCGTCGCTTATGAATTATTATTCCGCCAATTTCGAGAAGATGCTGCCTGTGTTATCGATGGCGATAATGCGACATCGGAAGTATTGGTT
>JADFOC010000452.1 GCA_022563075.1 Pseudomonadota bacterium | reverse complement strand
TTTTGCGCCTTCTCGAAATAATAATTCCGAGTTTGGACTTCGCCGCTTACTATTTCTGCCGCTGTGGCGAAACTACAAAGGCAGATGAACAATAGAAATCGAAGCGAATGGAACAGGTAGATTCTAAACATGATTACTCCTTAAAATAGGTGTTATGCAGCAATGCTCACGCACATCTGCGTTCGGCCGCGAATTCAATCGGCCGACGCAGCAGATCGCTCTGCTGGCTATGCAAATCTTATTATTTCTCGCGCTCCTTGGTTAAGCCGGCGTGAAATCACCGCATTACCGGGCAATAAGCGCAAAACAACGTCAGTGCAAAAATTAATTACAATAATAAAGGGTTAATTCAAATTCCGATCTAATTATACCTAGTTTTCTGTTCGTACATAATTCAAGTCTGCCCAAACATTCCAGCTATCGGTTTCGCTATCGTGTTGCTCAAACATTTGCCGCACGCTGCCATCGTCATTTTGGCTCCAGCGACCACGAAATTTGGCGATGCTTCCCTGGAAATAGTAGATGCTGCCTTCCAGCACCATCGCACCATCCTCAATATTCCCAACGATATCGATTGAGTAACGCCCTTCCGATATCCATAGCTGGCGCCATTGCTTAGTCAGTGGATTGTAATAGTTGACGCTGGTGCCGGTAGAACCTCGGCTACTCACCCAACTCTCCATCAGCATGCAGCCATTTTCCATCTTCTGAATAGTATTGGTGCCACTGTGATTACCGGTGACATTGTCGATCACGTCCCATTCACCGGCCCAGAAATCGAAGGCCCGAAAACCTGCATCAAAATCACAGCCCACTTGCTGCGAAAACACCGAAGTGCTGATTGGCATTAGTGCGAAGAACATGCCGATGGAGATTAATTTTCGTGATTTGTTCATACATTTGCCCATTCACAACTATCATGAAATGTCCGAAACGAATTGTCTAACTATACGGTATACTGACCCGCAATGAGTAGTGCACATGACATCCTGCAGTCCGTCTTTGGTTACTCCAGTTTTCGACCACCCCAGGATCAGATAATAGACACTGTCATCGGTGGCGGTGATGCCCTGGTGCTGATGCCAACCGGTGGTGGCAAATCTCTGTGCTATCAAATTCCCGCCATCGCCAGAGCGGGTTGTGGCGTGGTCATCTCGCCGCTTATTGCACTGATGCAAGACCAGGTTAGTGCGCTGCAGCTATTAGGAGTGCGTGCGGCCTTTCTCAATTCAACCCTCGCTGTGGATTCCGCTCGGCGCATCGAACAGTCCCTGCTGGATGGCGAGCTGGATCTGTTGTACATCGCGCCGGAGCGATTTAGTCAGGCAAGAACCCTTACGCTGCTGCAACAGGCACCGCTTGCGCTATTTGCCATCGACGAAGCCCATTGCGTGTCCCAGTGGGGCCACGACTTTCGTAGCGACTACCTGCAACTGTGTTTGTTGCACCAGCTGTTCCCGGAAATTCCGCGCATCGCGCTCACCGCCACCGCCGATGAACGGACCCGACAAGAGATCATTCAGCGCTTGGGACTCGGTGACGCACGACATTTCATCACCGGCTTCGATCGCCCCAACATTCGCTATCAAATTGCACTCAAAACCAATGCCAAGCAGCAGTTTCTTAAGTTCCTGAAACAAGAACATCCTGATGACGCCGGCATCGTCTATTGCCTGTCGCGCAAGAAAACTGAGGACATCGCCGGTTGGCTGCAGGCACAAGGCTTTAACGCCCTGCCCTATCATGCCGGTCTCGATGCGACGACGCGCGCAGATCACCAGGCCAGGTTTCTGCGCGAGGATGGCGTGATTATCGTGGCTACTATCGCCTTCGGCATGGGTATCGATAAGCCCGATGTGCGCTTCGTCGCGCATCTGGATCTGCCCAAGACCATCGAGTCTTATTACCAGGAAACTGGTCGTGCCGGGCGTGATGGCGAACCTGCTAACGCCTGGATGATTTATGGCCTGCAGGATGTCATCAAGCTGCGACAGATGATGGCAGGCTCGGAAGGCAGCGAAGAGCACAAACGCGCCGAACAACATCGACTGAATGCGATGCTGGGGCTGTGTGAAATTACCAGCTGTCGACGCCAGGCGTTGCTAAGTTATTTTGGCGAAATCCTGGAACAACCCTGCGGCAACTGCGACACCTGTCTGGATCCGGTCAGTACCTGGGATGGCACCGAGGCTGCTCGCATGGCCCTGAGTGTGGCTTACCGCACCCACCAACGCTTCGGTGTGAATCATCTGATCGATGTGCTGCGTGGCGCCGATACCGACAAGATATTTCAGTTCGATCATCAATATCTTTCGTCCTATGGTATCGGCAAGGACCTGGATAACTATCAATGGCGTTCTGTCTTCAGACAACTGGTGGCGCGTGACTATCTGAGCGTGGATCTGGAGCGATTCGGCGCGCTACGCCTGGAAGAAAACTGCAGGCCGCTGCTGCGGGGCGAAGAAACCATTGAACTGCGTCGCGACATCAAGAAGAAAGCGGCGAAACGGCAGACCAAGACGCCGTTAGCACCCGATGTGGATGTGGCCCTGTGGGAGGCGCTGCGGGATTGTCGTCGCGTGTTTGCCGAAGAACAGGGGGTGCTGCCCTATGTGATAT
>JADFOC010000451.1 GCA_022563075.1 Pseudomonadota bacterium | reverse complement strand
TGCAGCCGCTGTCTCTCATATCATCCCTGGAATCGAGGGTGACTGCGGCGGACTATGCGCCTGTGCTACCTGTCACGTATACATCCCAGAAGCCTGGCAGACAGCCTGTGGTGAACCCGAAGAGCTGGAACAGAACATTCTTGATTTTGCCTTCGATGTAGAGAGCACGAGCCGGTTGTGTTGCCAGATTGAAGTTACAAATGAATTGGACGGCATTCGGGTCCGCATGCCGGAACGGCAGTATTGATTCGCAACCTGTTCGCTCTTGCCAGACGCAGCCTCGAAGTCCTTTATCTACAGCTCCAACTTCAAGAAGCTGATATTTTAAATTTATGCTTGCAAAAGTCTTGCTAGCAGTTTCCAAACTGATTCATATCAATAACGACTGTTGCATGATCGTGTACCCTCCAAGGACTGAAAAAGCCGCAAGGATTCTTGTCAGAGGTGAATTCTGTGCCGAACCACGCAGATATATTTAATAAGAGTTTCCAACGACTACTGGGAAGAGACATCTCTATCTCCAAGGAAGATAGCTACTTGTTCCATCGCTTCTACGAAAATTTTATTGCCGTATCACCCGAGGCCAGGCAAAAGTTTACCGACACTGACTTTTCTGAACAAGTGAAGATGCTAGAGCGATCAATGTTCCATATGATCAAATTCTACGAGACAGGGGTTGAAAGCTCGAGTCTGTTCGAAATTGCGGCATCACATAGCGAGCAAAAACATAATATTGAACCAGCTCTCTACGACGTGTGGCTAGAAGCCCTTATTAAAACTATTGAAGAATTGGATCCTGAGTATGACGACGACGTTGAACTCGCCTGGCGTCTGGTGTTGACCCCTGGTATCACCTTGATGAAGCACTACCATAAACACTCTATTCGCTAGTGGCTGATTAAGCCATACGCCCCGTAAGGGTTAACTCTGGTTGGGCAAATCCAGCATCTAGCAATTCGTGATCCGTTTTATCAAAGCTGTCAGTTTTAGGCAAAACTTATCGACGTCACATTACAACGGACTATCCCGAAGAGGTATCCTTTCCTGTCTCGTGCGCGCCCTCCAGGGCGGACCGGAGCTACAGCATTGAAGACTGATCCAGGTCAATTAATGTTCGACATTCAGCTGTTAGGCTTGTCTTAACTGTGCAAGCAGTCGCGGCAGACTGCTGCACACCCCATGAGAGCAGGAAAAATGAGTGACCTGATATTTACAATTGCAACATTTGCTGCGATGGTTTCCGTCGGTGGTCTCATATTGATATTGATTGCGATTACGGCGAATAAGATAGACGTCTAATATTAGCTAACGTTGTCAGTCGGTCTCCAGCTTCGCAACCGGCGGGTCGAAAATTTTCCACAACGACAGCCTACACGACAGTTATTGCTTAGAGTTGATTCAAAGGAAACACGGGACCACAGATTTTGGACCTTAGCGCAGAAGATAAACATCGACTAGAATGTTTTCTGGTCAATATCCAGCAATACTCGGCTAGCTTTCTCGGTTACCCTTCTGCAAAAGACTTCGATTTCTCACTCTTCAAAGATTTCCTTCATTACCCAATTAACAATATTGGCGATCCGTTTAAAGAAGCCTCGTTCAAGGTTACGAGCCATGAATTTGAAAGAGAAGTGCTAAAGGATGTGGCCGAGATGCTCCGTGCACCAGAGGGTAACTGGTGGGGTTATGTCACCAACGGAAGTACAGAAGGAAACCTCTATGGCTTATATCTTGCCAGGGAGCTATTTCCAAATGGCATCGTCTACTTTTCGCAAGCGAGTCATTACAGTGTAAGCAAGAACGTCCATATCCTGAATATGCGCCACATAATGATTCGCGCCCAAGACAACGGCGAGATGGATTATGAGGATCTCACCGATACGTTAAAGATACACCGAGATGTACCGGCAATCATTTTTGCGAATATCGGTACCACGATGACAGAGGCAAGAGATGACTTAAAGAAGATTCAATCCATACTTGATGATCTGGCGATTTCTAATCGATACATCCATAGCGACGCTGCTCTGTGCGGTGCTATTGCACCTTTCCTGGATCCCAGACCGGCTTTCGACTTTGCAGATGGCGCCGATAGTATTGCTATCAGCGGTCATAAGTTTATGGGTTCCCCGATCCCTTGTGGCGTCGTCCTGGCAAAAAAGGAGGCAGTTGATCGAATTGCTCAGTCCATTGCTTATATAGGCACGCTTGATACCACGATTACTGGATCGCGCAACGGATTGACACCTTTGTTCCTATGGTATTCGATTCACCTTTTAGGCGTTGAAGGTATGCGCAGACGGGTTAACAAATCATTAGCAGTGGCCGCATATGCTACCGAGCAACTCAATGAAATCGGGGTAACAGCCTGGCGAAACCTTAACGCTATTACAGTAGTTTTCCCATCCCCTTCTGTAGATCTGCAGCAAAAGTGGCAACTCGCTTCAGCAGCAGATCAGAGCCACATTATCGCGATGCCGGGGGTAGAAAATAGTGATATCGATTGCTTTGTCAATGACACGAAGTGCTATCTAAGGCAGACATGCAGCAATTAACTATTGTTAGTAGAAGCTATCGAGACCTGGTAGACGACATAACATAATTGTTGGCGAGAAATGA
>JADFOC010000450.1 GCA_022563075.1 Pseudomonadota bacterium | reverse complement strand
TTTAAAAAAGAGCTGCGTTTTATACCAGAACACTGCCGTAATAGCAAGATAATGGCAGCAAATTGCTGGTCTATAGCAAGTCTCTCTCGGCCAAGGAAACCACCGTAGAGTCCCCGATTACCAGATGATCAAGGACTCTAACTTCGATGGTCTGGAGCGCCGATTTAAGCTTTTTGGTAATGGCAATATCTGCCTGGCTCGGCTCAGCAACGCCAGATGGATGATTATGCGCAAAAATTACTGCCGCCGCATTGTGGTAAAGGCAACGTCTTACAACCTCTCGAGGATAGACGGCGGCTCCGTCGATAGTGCCGCTGAACATTTCCTCCAAGGAAAGCACATGATGTTGATTATTGAGAAACAAACAGCTGAATATCTCGCTTTGACAATGCCTGAACCTTGTCCTTAAATAATCCCGGGTTGCGGCAGAACTTGAGAGTACATCTCTACATTTAAGTTCCTCCAGCATTTGACGCTGAAACAACTCCTTCATCGCCGCAAAGCCCGCCGCTTTAGCCATGCCGACACCCACATGAGCGCATAATTCTTGTTGATTCGCGGCCAGGAGTCTGCTGAGACCACCGAACTGGAGTATCAGTTCGCGCGCCAGGTCCAATGCCGTCTTCCCTCTGGTGCCGGTTTGCAAGAAAACCGCGAGCAATTCGGCGTCGGAGAGCATGGCGGCCCCGGATGAAAGTAATTTTTCTCGGGGGCGCTCTAATCGAGGCCAATGTGCAATTGTCATCCGCAATTTCCTGCTTGATTGAGATAAAATAATAGTCAATGCCGGTCAAAACCCTTCACTTGTCGTCAAATTGCCTTCCTCGGGGCTAGCTGCTAGTCTAGCGATCCGATTTAGGTGCCTGATATTCCGAGGGTTTCCATGTTAAGCCTCACTAACAAACGCATATTACTCGGGGTCACTGGCGGAATTGCCGCGTACAAGTGTGCTGAGCTCACCAGGCTCTTTATCAAGGCCGGTGCCGAGGTGCGGGTGGCCATGACCAAGGCGGCTACGGAATTCATCACGCCACTCACCATGCAAGCATTATCGGGCAACCGGGTACACCTCGATCTACTGGATACCGAAGCAGAAGCCGCGATGGGACACATCGAACTGGCGAGATGGGCAGATTTGGTGCTGATAGCGCCTGCCACCGCCGATTTTATCGCGCGTATGACCCACGGCCAGGCAGATGACATTCTTAGCACGCTAGTATTAGCGACTTCCGCACCCGTAGCCGTGGCTCCGGCGATGAATCAGGGGATGTGGTCTGATGTTGCAACGCAATCCAATCTAAGTGCCCTGCGCGAGCGTCATTACCACATATTTGGTCCCGACACGGGAGAGCAAGCCTGCGGTGATGTGGGGCCCGGACGAATGATGGAACCCGAGCAATTGCTACAGGAATGCGCAGGATTGTTTGAGACGGGTCACTTGGCCGGATTGAAATTTGTGATCACTGGAGGACCTACTCGAGAAGCCTTGGACCCAGTGCGTTTCATCAGCAATCACAGTTCGGGAAAAATGGCCTATGCCTTGGCCGCCGAAGCGGCTGTAGCGGGAGCACAGGTCATCTTGGTAAGCGGTCCAGTCCATTTGCCAACACCCAATGGGGTAACTCGTATCGATGTGGAGAGTGCCATCGAAATGCTGCAAGCCACGCTGGACAACATTCAAGCAGCAGATGCATTTATCGGAGTTGCCGCGGTTGCCGACTATCGGCCACAACAATTTTCCGCGGAGAAAATCAAGAAAAGCAGTGACCAGATTGAGCTCAGCCTGGTGAAGAATCCCGATATCATCAGCGAAATTGCCAAATTGAAGCAGCGACCTCTGGTGGTAGGGTTTGCCGCCGAAACCAATAATATTGTGCAGAACGGCCGCGAAAAACTGAAGAATAAAAAACTGGACTTACTCTTCGCCAACAACGCCACCGAAACCTTCGACAGCGATACCATCTCAGTGACGGTGATATCTCCTGATGCGGAAGATGAACTACCCACAGCCAATAAGAATGTGGTCGCTAGAAAATTATTGCAGCTTATTTCTGAGCGACTGAATAATCGGCAATAACGCCGTTCACCCATCTTGATACAAGCCATGGCACTCATCGAAGAACAAGCCGGACAAGAAATTCTACAGCCAATTCCTGCGTCTATTTTTAGAGCCTATGACATCCGTGGAATAGTCGAAAAACAATTAAATGAGAACAGTGTTAAGCGAATTGGCCGTGCCATAGCTAGTGAAGCCTTGGGTAATGGGATCGATACGCTATTACTTGGTTATGACGGTAGACTCTCCAGCCCGAACCTTTCCCAGGCGTTGATTGAAGGTTTACTCAGCACCGGTTGCAGCGTCGTCAATCTCGGTATGGTGCCGACCCCGCTTCTCTATTTTGCAACACATACAACTGATTACACATCCGGGGTCATGCTCACGGCCAGTCATAGCCCCTCCAACTACAATGGCATAAAGATTGTTTTTAACCAGACCTGCCTCGCTGATAATCAGATACAAAATATACGGAAAAGAATTGAGGAAAACCGCCTGACCAACGGCGAAGGGGATTATTCAGAGTTCGATATTCGTCGAGATTATATAGACAATATCAGTGCC
>JADFOC010000449.1 GCA_022563075.1 Pseudomonadota bacterium | reverse complement strand
TGATACAACCCTCTAGCGGTAGCCGGCTGTATGAAGATGATGCGGGCAGTATTCTCTTTGGCCAACCACCGGAAGTTCTGAAAGGCCTACTCCTGCATGGCATCAGTAATTTCGACACCCTGGTGTTGCCGGATGTGAAGGAAAAGGACGGGTCGCTGATCAATAGCCTCGAATTTCCGCTGTATTTCTTCCTGTTTGTCAGCAACGGCCTGAAAGATGGCCGCAAATTGAATCTAGTGGGTGAAAGTGCGGATATCAGTCACGCCCTGCGCCTGTTGCGAATTACCCTGTTTGGACCCACCAAGGCGGAGCTGGACAGCTGGCGGACCGATCCCGACTTACGCGACGAATGGCTAGCCGCCAGTAAAGAACTGGCACTCAAAGATCAGTACGGCGAGATCATACCGGTTGAAGAGTTTTTCAATATATTGCCCTTCAAGGACGGCTGGGTGAAGATCGGTGAGCTGAATATTTCTCATGTCGACCGCGACGTATTCGATATCAATAACGGCGGCGCGATCACCCGCATCGATCTTAATGAGGATTCCTCGGTAGAACCACCCTACCAGGTTACCCCGGATTACATACCCGGTGGCCTGGTGAAGATGGGTATTGAAGTTCTCGGCGGCGCCTCGGGTTTCACACCCACCGAAGCTTGTACCGGACTTGCTCTGTGTTACAACGGCGAATACCTGTTAATCGACTGCATTCCTTTCCTGGATCAGCACTTGTTTGCCCGGGGCATTTCCAAGAACCAGATTGGCGCTGTTTTTCTCACGCACCTGCACGACGATCATTCTTCTTTGTTCCCGTTGATGCAGATGCCCCATCGGATCGATTTAATTACCACTATCGAAATTTTCAATATGGCAATGGACAAGATTGCCTGCGGCATAGGCTGGAACCGCGACGTGGTACGGGAACATTTTAAGCTGGTGGAAGTAGTACCGGGTGAACGCATCAATTATTTTGGGCTGACCATAGAAACTCATGTGACCGTACACAGTATTCCCACAATAGGTGCCACGTTTTCCACTACCAATCGTGGCATCGAGCGCGAAATTTGTATCATTGGCGATAATCATTCCATGACGGCTGTGCGTGAAATGGCTGAGCGCGGCTTGGTTCGCCACAGCACGTCCAAGAACCTGGAGCGACTATATGCTGACCGGTTTTCGCTGCTGGTGGCAGATGGTGGTGCCGGAGCCATTCATGGCGACCCGGCCGATGCGATCCATTCGGCTTCCGATCGGGTTGTATTCGTCCACGTTGAAAAACTCACTAATGAATTTGATACCACGTTTTCGCTGGCCACCTCCGGCAAACGGTACACCATCCTCGAAGGTGATCCCGCTATTTATACTTCGCAGATTAATCACTATCTCACCGAGTGGTTGGGCAGGCCCTTTCCCAATAGATGGATGCGCAGCCTGCTGGCAGAAGAAGAGATAAGACGTTACAACACCGACGACGTAATCATCGTGCAGAACACGACTACCCGAGGATTTGTCTATCTGGTACTCACAGGTTACTGCGACGTAGTGCGACACGATGGCATGCGCCTGCATATCGAAGCGAAACTGCAGGCGGGCGATATTCTGGGCGAGATGGCCGTGATCACCGGAAGCGGTATGCGCAATGCCAGCGTCGTCGCCAGAACACCGGTGACGCTCTGCGTGTTCTCCGAAGAAACCTTCAGGTCATTTATTGTTGCGGAAAAATTTGAGGAAAAACTGTTACTGCGGTGGTCTCTGCGTCCAGTCATTGCGCGCCAATCTCAATTTACCGACCTAAGTTCGACAGTTATCGAGAAACTGAGCCATATTGCCGAATCGGTGACATTGGCAGCCGGCGATAACTTCGAGCTCACCGATGGCATTTGGTGCTTACTCTCGGGCGGTGATGCCACCCTCAATGGAGAGAGCATGTACCAGAACGAAGACTACGGAACCAGACCCTTCGCTGCCTCCAACACCGGCCCAATAACCAGCAAAGACGGTTGCGTGTTAATATTGATCAGCACCAGACGTCTTGAGAAACTGCGTTTATCCACACCACAACTTAATTACCATCTTCGTAAGCTGCGTATGCAAGAGCCGGGAGCCAAGGTCGATTGGATTCTAGGTAAGGTCGATATTCTCAATTAAATTGTTTCTCTACTGGCACTGCTAAATCCACATCCATGCGGCAAATTCTCACGCTTCCCGCGCCAGGTTGGCGGCCGTTGCATCGCGCATGAACACCGCCATGCCATCGCCCAATTTCTCGTAATTCGCGGCAAAGCGTTCATCTGACACGTACATCTCACCGAGACTGGCATGCATTCGTCGCGAGCAGGGATAGAAGCGCTGATCTATTTGTAAGCGCATTTTTTCAATCAAAGCCAGCACCGTGGGTTGATCTGCAGTCAGTCCCTGATCCATTAACTCCACCATCATTTTATTCATCCGATCCGACTCAGATTTGATCCGCGCCCAATCCTCACTGGAATAATTACTGGTGCGGATCGCAGACTCTTTATAGGCATCGCCATCGCCCCAGCGTTGCTCTGCCTCATCGGCATACCGATCGGGATCAAAGCCCTCGAATACCGAAAAATCCTGCTTAGTCGCCATTTTCTCCACCT
>JADFOC010000448.1 GCA_022563075.1 Pseudomonadota bacterium | reverse complement strand
GCATTATTGGAACCGGATCGATAGCTCGGCGCAAAAATGATCTTATGCCCCACCGGACTGTCACCAATTAACGAATATTCTTCACTGCAACCTACTTGCAGTATGTGGTAACCAAACAATCTATTGATTAACGGGGCAACAAAGGCCCGTTCGGCGCGTAGCACTTCTGCTCCCTGTGGCGATTGAAACCATTGCCCGATGTGGCTGGCCAGCGTGTCAGAATCTGGAATTCCACGCAGCAGTCGGCGGCGGGTTTCATGTTTCGAAAGCAGGTTCATTAGATTATCAAACCACCCCGGATAGCGGCATCTTGAGCAGGCAAAAATTGGATAAAAATTCTAACTCGATTGGCTGCCAATCACCAGAGATACAGCCTCCACCACAGCAAGATCACTTGTAATCACCACTGTACCCTAT
The DNA here is from genome assembly GCA_022563075.1 of Pseudomonadota bacterium. GTDB lineage: Bacteria > Pseudomonadota > Gammaproteobacteria > Pseudomonadales > Pseudohongiellaceae > UBA9145. The sequence goes on along the minus strand of JADFOC010000448.1, from coordinate 2,209 downwards.
ATCATGGCGGATTTGTCGCATAATTCTGAACCTATGATTGAAACCATTCAGCCGATTCCCGCTTTCCCAGTTAACAACATCTGGGCGGTTTCCGGGGAAGACAATAAGCAGCTGTGTGGTGTAGATCAAGCTAATACCACTCCCGAACTCGAATATCTCGCAGCTACTGATCTAATCCTTACTAAATTTCTCTTTACGCATCGCACTGACGGAGCCAGCAAACTTACCACCAGGTATTCTCCGCGAAAAATGGATCCGCATCCCAGCAAAAATGTCGGCAGCCCTCATCCTGTTCTTGAAGGGGACCATGTGGAACTTTTTGGTCGCAATCACCCAGCCTTCCAGAGTGCCGAAATTCAACTAGAGCGATCGGTGAATGACAACACCGAATTCGTTGCCACCATCAGACAATGGAAAGATAATTTCTAAGCGTCAGTCTATGGTTGGCATTATATGAATTTTACAAATAAGCACTCAACAATCCGGTCTCTATGTCTGCTTGCAGGCATGGCCATGCTATTCGCCTGCCAGGCCATCGATCATACAGACGCATCAGCAACAGAGCCAAGCCATGTAGCGACTGTCATTGAGATATCGCGTCCATCAGAGTCATCGCGATTAAGGCCAGCCACACTAAATGAAAATTCAATGCCCGAACCGGTGGCAGATGCTATTCAGAATAACTTATGGGAACGCCTGCGAGCGGGCTTTCAACTGGGCCAGTACTACGCACACCCAGCCGTGGACAGACAGTTAGAGAACTATGCCGGTAAGCAACAATACTTTGACCTCATCACCGAGAGGGCAACACCATTCCTCTACTGGATAGTAGATGAAATTGAAAGGCGTCAGTTGCCCCAAGAACTGGCATTGCTCCCAATAGTTGAGAGTACATTCAATCCTAATGCGTATTCGAACGAAGGTGCCGTCGGCTTGTGGCAGTTTGTAGGTGCTACCGGCGAGAGCTTTGGCTTACAGCAGGACTGGTGGTATGACGCAAGAAGAGATCCGATCCTGTCGACCACAGCGGCACTCGATTATCTACAGCTACTGTACCAACAATTTAACCAAGATTGGTTGCTGGCACTGGCGGCATACAATGCCGGCGACGGTAATGTCCGTAGAGCTATAAGGCGCAGTCGCAGCGATGCTGACGAAATCGATTTTTGGGATTTGCCTCTGCCCGCCGAGACGCGATCTCATGTCCCAAAGATTCTGGCACTGGCACGTTTGATATCTGCCAGTGAACAGCACGGTGTTGTATTAGCACCAATAGCTAATGAACCAGCCCTGATCGTGGTTGAGATTGGCGCACAAATCGATATCTCACAGGCTGCCGGTTTAGCGAAAATGGATTACGCACAACTGCGGGCGTTAAACCCTGGATATTTACAGTGGGCCACGCATCCTGATTCTCCTCAGCATTTATCCTTACCCAAGGCCAACGCAGAAGCACTGACTGCAGGACTGGCCACGCTTTCCGAGCAAGACCTTGTCACCTGGGATCGCTATGAAATATTGGCCGGCGATACCTTGGGTGGAATTGCCCTTAAGCTGGGGACACGAATCGACATACTACGAATCGCGAATAGTCTAAGGGGTAGCCGAATTATCGCGGGCGAATCATTGCTGATACCGCGTACATCCGACAGCAACCTGCTGGCTAATATTTCGAGTTCACCGCTACAGCAGAATCATATTCTAACTCTACCCGATAGCTACACGTTACGGCGCGGTGATAATCTTTGGAGCATAGCCCATCGATTCAACTTAAAATCCACCGATATTGCTCGCTGGAACAATCTGGAGCTTGATGCAATCTTACAGCCCGGGCAGGTTTTGAATCTGCAATTTGCAGTCTTCGACAAGCATGCCGCCGTCGATAGCCTTATCCGTAACGGAGCAGCCACCTACATGATTAAGCCCGGTGACTCCTTGGACAAGATAGCCAGGCGATTTAGCGCCAAGCTGGAGGATCTTCTGATTTGGAACGATATTGCCGTCCATGATTTGATCCATCCAGGTCAATCTATAATAATATTACCGCCAGAATACGAGTTGAATTAACTATGACAGACAACACCGCTAGTCGAACAGACACCGGAGAATTTTTCGGGCATCCGAAAGGATTGGTCATTTGCTTTCTCACGGAAATGTGGGAACGGTTCAGCTACTACGGCATGCGTGGTCTGCTCATATTCTATCTTAC
>JADFOC010000447.1 GCA_022563075.1 Pseudomonadota bacterium | reverse complement strand
TGGCGACCAAGGTAGATCAGTTAATAGTCGGCGGCGGCATCGCCAATACCTTCTTGCTGGCGAGCGGTGTTAATGTAGGCCAGTCCTTGGTTGAGCCAGAACGGGTAGCACTGGCTGCCGAACTGCTGCAATCGACCAATATTCCGCTGCCGACCGATGTGGTGGTGGCTAAGGAATTTTCGGCGAGCGCCAGCGCCAGCATAAAATTGCTTTCGGAAATCGAAGACGACGATATAATTCTGGATATTGGTCCGGTTACAGCGATGAAGTTTGCTGAATTAGTAGGTAAAATGAAGACTATCCTCTGGAACGGACCCCTTGGTGTTTTCGAATATGATCAGTTTTCGAATGGCACCGAACAGATAGCCAGGGCAATTGCGGATAATCGCGGGTTTTCAATTGCTGGTGGTGGCGAAACCATTGCCGCCATCGATAAGTTTTCGGTAACCGAGTCTATCTCCTATATCTCTACCGGAGGAGGTGCATTCCTCGAATATGTCCAGGGGGCTGTGTTGCCGGCGGTGCAGATATTGGAAGCAAGAGGATAGCTGACTAGATTGTTAATAAGGATAACTAACTTACTTAAGTATAAATACTTCGAGGTGAGGAGATGGCGCTAATTAGTTTACGACAGTTGCTTGATCACGCGGCTGAAAACGATTATGGGGTACCTGCATTCAATGTGAATAACCTGGAACAGGTGCGCGCAATCATGGAAGGAGCTAACGAACAAAATAGCCCGGTAATATTGCAGGCATCTGCCGGCGCTAGAAAATATGCGGGAGTGAATTTTCTCAAACATCTAATCGCCGGAGCGATCGAGGAGTTTCCCCATATACCCATCGTCGTGCACCAGGACCACGGTGTATCACCCGCCGTCTGCCAGCGTTCGATTCAACTGGGATTCTCGTCGGTGATGATGGATGGATCATTGGCCGAAGATGGCAAGACCCCCACCGATTTTGCATACAATGTCAGCGTGACCAAGACAACCGTCGACATGGCGCATGCCTGTGGCGTATCCGTCGAAGGAGAGATCGGCTGCCTGGGCTCGCTGGAAACGGGCATGGCCGCCGAAGAAGATGGCAGTGGCGCCGAGGGCAAACTTTCCATGTCGCAATTGCTGACCGACCCCACCGAAGCATCCGACTTCGTGGACGCCACCGGAGTGGACGCCTTGGCCATTGCTGTTGGCACCAGCCATGGTGCTTACAAATTCAGTCGGCCACCCACCGGTGATATATTGGCGATCGATCGCATCAAAGAAATCCATGCCAAGATTCCCAATACCCATCTGGTCATGCATGGCTCGTCTTCGGTGCCGCAGGAATTGCTGGCCGTTATCAATGAGTTTGGTGGCGAAATACCGGAAACCTACGGTGTGCCGGTAGAACAGATTCAGGAAGGCATCAAGCATGGGGTTCGCAAAATCAACATCGATACCGATCTGCGTCTGGCGTCTACCGGTGCAGTACGGAAATTTCTGGCAGAAAACAAATCAGAATTTGATCCCAGGAAGTTTCTTATTCCGGCAACCAACGCCATGAGAGATATTGTAAAAGCGCGTATGGAGTCTTTTGGCTGTGCTGGCCAGATATCAAACATCAAAAAAATCTATAGTTTAGAAGAGATGTATCAACGCTATGCCGATGCGGCCTGAGTCAGTTTGGCAGGCTTGACCAGAGCTTTTCCAGTCAGCGCACGAATCAGGGCGAGTCTTCCATGTTTACCAGAGCCGATGCAAATCAACTCAGGGAATGCCTGCTGCCATTTGAGTTCAACCCGCAATCCGACAATAGCAAGTTAGTCCAATCCTATCGGGATCACTATCGGCTGAATTTCGATGCGCTTAATTTCGCCGTGCGTCACAGCTTGGGTACGCTCGCAAGTGGACAATTTCAGATCGTTTGTCATTACTTTTCAATCCCAGGCACGCCGCAGGGTAAGCGGAAAGGCACTGCATTTTTGTTACACGGATATCTTGATCACACCGGTATCTATGGACATCTGATTGAGCACTGCCTGCAGTTGGGTTTCGCCGTAGTCATCTTCGATCTGCCAGGCCATGGTCTCTCCAGTGGAGCTGCCGCCAGCATCGATTCCTTTCGGCGGTACGGTGAAGCTTTTTTGAATGTTCTACAAAAAGCAGAACAACAGAAGGTAAGTCAACCCTGGATAACGATAGGCCAAAGCACTGGAGCATCGGTAATCATAGATTCACTGCTCGATCAAAATTTGTCCGGCCGATTAAACATTGATCATTACCTATTGCTCGGCCCCTTGCTACGACCCAAAAACTGGTTCACCAGCAAAATCCTGTTTGCCTTTACTAGGTGGTTTGTCAGTTCAACCCGGAGAACATTTTCTATTAGTAGTCATGATCAAGAATTTCTAGATTTCTTAAAAAACGCAGATGACTTGCAAAGCAAATTTTTACACAGGGATTGGATACGAGCGATGATCGATTATCAAACACGTTTTTACCAGGCTGCAGTTTCCGGTCAGTCCCTGCATATTATTCAGGGCAGTGGCGATAAAGAGCTGCGCCTGCGTTCGGCCCGTGAACTGGTGGCGCTGGGTTTTCCAGGTTATGCCATTGGTGGCCTCAGTGTTGGAGAACCCAAGGA
>JADFOC010000446.1 GCA_022563075.1 Pseudomonadota bacterium | reverse complement strand
TAGCTGTGTTTTTTAATTCCCGCGATAAGCGCAGACTTCGCCATTTACACCAGGAAATGGCATTATTGAGACTAGTTGCTGTGACCTTTACATGATAAGTCTATGAAATTAAAGAGTATTATGTCTTGGTCTAAGAATTGCCGTAATTTCGGTTGAGTAGGTATAATCAAAATCAAGCTTACAGAGGCAAGACCATGGAAGAAGCAGCGAAAGTTTTTGGCGTGATGTGGGCCGTTATGGGTCCGATCATCGTAATCGTATTCATCGGTAACTATTTAAGTACAAGACTTTAATGGCCGAAAAGATGGGTGCACTGAAAAACGAAGTGCAAAACAATTCTACCGTTGAGCTTGAAAAAGAAATCGGTGCACTCAAAGAGCGAATCGCCGTCTTGGAAAGCATCGTAACCGATCGAAGCTTCAACCTGGAGCGCAAGATCAGTAGTCTTTGATTAACTTCGAGAACTAATTAATAGTTGGCTGACCACGTTATTGTTCAGCTTTGTATACCAAAAACGTGGTCTGTCCCATAGAGAGAGGCAAGCACAATGGGAGCAGCGGCACAAATATTTATTATCTTAATAGCCATCATGGCGCCAGTGATAATTCTTCTGTTTATTTCCGAGTATATGAGAAACAAAAGATTGACGAGTGAGCAATTGCATGAACTCAAGATGGAGATGCAGAATAATTCCAATTCAGATCAAGATAAGGAGATCGCGGAATTAAGAGAAAGAATTGTGGTACTTGAGAGTATCGTCACCGACCGAAGCTACAATCTGGAGCGCAAGATCAGCAATCTCTGATCGCAGTAATCGCATAAGACTGGCAGTCAAAATCACTGTTTGCGAAGCGGTTTTCGACTACCAGTACAGTCTTCTACGCTTATGTATTTATTCCGTCATACAGAATACATTTAACTTGTTGCCATCCAGATCACGAAAGTAACCTGCATAAAAAGTATCGCTACGAGGTCCCACCGCGCCTTCGTCCTTGGCGCCCAACTCCAACGCTTTGGCATGAAAGGAATCGACCTTGTCCTTACTGTCCACCATCAGCGCCACCATCACGCCATTGCCTATACTTGCTGCGTTGCCATCGAATGGTTTGGTAATCGACAGTCCTGGGGCTGATGGCCCGGTTGACCAGGCGATAAACGTATCCATTTCCATGAAACGCTTTGCGCCTAGCTCGGCCAGCAATTCATCATAGAATTTGGCGCCGCGTTCCATATCGTTAGTACCTAATGTTACATATCCAATCATGATTATTCCTCTCTCTCGCTTTTGGTTTTACTCTTGGTTTAACTTGAATACCTGGTTTGAATCAGTGTTTCAGTTCCCTATAACGGAAACAATTACTCGTGTGGTCATTGACCAGGCCTGCGGCCTGCATAAAGGCGTAGCATATAGTGCTGCCGATAAACTTGAAGCCACGCTTTTTTAAATCTTTCGACATCGCATCGCTAACATCAGTAGTTGCGGGAACATCCTTGGATAGCTTGCGTTTGCCATCCAGGGGTTTGCCGCCCACAAATGCCCAAATATATTTTTCAAAACTGCCAAATTCCTGTTGCACCTGCAAAAACGAGTGGGCATTGCTGCGAATCGAATACAGTTTTAGTCGATTGCGAATTAGCCCTGTATCCTTAAGCAGCTTTTCGATAGTGCGGTCAGTCAGTCTGGCCACCTTTTCTATTTCAAAATTCTTGAAGCACCGGCGATAGTGCTCGCGTTTTTTTAATACCGTAATCCAACTAAGCCCAGCTTGTTGCCCCTCTAGACAGAGGAATTCGAACAGCAGGCGTTCATCATGTACCGGCACGCCCCATTCTTCATCGTGATAGGCAACATAAATTGGCTCAGATCCCGGCCACCAACAGCGTTCAGTCATTTTGTCGTCGTTCCAATTTTATCCTGTATCCCTAGACCGTTTGTTGCATTGTGACAGGAGATTTAACAGTATATTGATAATGAAAAGTACTGTATATAAATACAGTAATCAATACAAGAAATATTTTAAGCCAACAAATAACCGACTGCTTGACCGTGGCCGGGGTTTTTCGATCAGTTAGAAGACTAATTTGCCGTATCAGGGCAATGCCAGGGCGATGCTTTGCGCGGCCGAGCTAAAGTTGCGCACGGTCATCACTGGGTGCTGCTTGCCCTCGTGCAGGTAATTCATCGGCACAGCCGTGACCGCGTTCGGCGGCGCGGTTCCGGCGGTCGTCCTCGTTCTGGTCGTGGTGGCGACGGTAATCCTGCTGACCGAGCTCACCTCGAACACGGCCACGACCGCGACGCTGGTGCCGATCCTGGCGGCAAGCTGCGCGTTCATGATGCCCGTGGCCACGCCGCCCAACGCGATCGTCTTCGGCTCCGGCTACATCACGATCCCGCAGATGTGCAAGGCCGGCCTGTGGCTCAACCTCATCGGCATCGCCCTCGTAACCCTCCTCGCCTACGCCATCATCATCCCCGTGCTGGGGATTGCGCTGTGAACCCTTAGGTAAGATCGCAGTACCAGATTCCCCGGCAGAACGGCGGACCCTCTACGGATCTACTTTCAGGTGCAGCCGGTATGCCACAAATCACGAATAGAAACTCGCCAGGGCGGGTTGGCGGCATAG
>JADFOC010000445.1 GCA_022563075.1 Pseudomonadota bacterium | reverse complement strand
AGAAACCCGTGGCCTACCCGAATCGGTAATAAACCAGTTGGGAGCGGAGAAGCTCTTACGCATCCCCATGTTGACCGCTAGCCGCAGCCTCAATCTGTCGAATGCCGCGGCGGTAATTGTCTACGAAGCCTGGCGCCAGCAAGGCTTCGTCTCGGCCGAATAGGGTCGACCCAAGTGAGACGATCTCTGTTTATTGAGCGGTTTCAGGCACCGGTGGTTCTGCGCTGGTCGATCCGTTGCCGCTGTCCTTCCCGGCTTGCTCGGCCTGAGCCTGTTTTTGTTGGGCATACAACGCATCGAAGTTAATCGGGGACAGCATCAATGCGGGAAAGCTGCCTTTGGTGACCAGACCATCTATCGCTTCCCGGGCATAGGGGTACAGGATATTGGGACAGACCGTTGATAGTAGCTGTTCAAGCTGGGTATCATCGAAATCTTTACAGCTAAAAATCCCGGACTGATGCACTTCCACCAGAAAAGCGGTTTCTTCTTCCAGCTTCGCTTCGGCTGTAAGCACCAGCACCACCTCGTAGACATCGTCCTGTATCTTGGAGTTACGAGTCTTGATATCGAAATTAATTTTCGGAGTCCACTTGTTCTGAAACACCTTGGGACTACGTGGCGATTCGAATGAAGAATCCTTCAAATAAATGCGCTGTAAGGAGAACTGTGGGCCCTGAGGCTTATCCGTGGCCTGCGGTGCCGCTGCGGTCTCTTGCTTATCGTCTTCGTTTTCTGCCATGCTAAATCCTTAATCACTCATTACGTGAATACGTTACTTTTGTGGGTTAGTTCTGACTGCTAATTTTTTTCGCTTATTTCTGGATCAGAGGCAATGATTGAGCCTTCCACTCTGCCAGACCGCCTGCCAGTTTAAATACTTCGGCGTGACCCGCTTCCTGCAATGTCTTCACTGCCTCACCGGATTGTTGTCCCAGCTTACATACCACCACCACCGGTTTTGCTTTGTGCTTCTGCAATTCGGTGAGGCGCTGCTTCAGTTTCGACATGGGGATGTTGATGGCATCGACAATATGTCCGCTCTCGAATTCTTTCTTCTCTCTGACATCGACCACGATGGCGTCGCTGCGGTTAATTAACATCACCGCCTGTTGTGGTCCCACCGCCTTGCTGCCAGTGCGCTGATGATAGAAAATAATGGCGCCCAATGTAAGCAACCACATACCCGCCAGCACGACATGATTACCCACAAATTCAGCAAATTGCTCCATAGTTATTTCAGTCTTACTCGCGCTTTTCGATTAGTGTTTAAGTCCCACTTAAGCCCATGACACGGAGTTCAAGGCCGGCCTTAATCATGTTTCCACAGCAGCTCAACGGCAGCTACCTACTCGGGTTCAAATTAAAAGTCCCCACACAGGGGCGTAACCAAGTACCTATAGCGGGTCTAAATTAAAAGGGGGGAAGTATACACGCCTCGCGGACGGTAAAGAAGTTTTCAATCCAAAGCTCTCCCTTGGACAAACACCACGAAAGCGCATCGCCAAGCTGCGCATACTCGCTATAAATCCCCCTTTCAAGGATAATACCCAGCACGCTTTACCGACACATAACCCTGAGACTGAATCCTACTCGATGACCGCGAAGAAAACTGCCCTGCTTTTAATACTCGATGGTTGGGGCTATCGGGAACAAACCGACAGTAATGCCATTCACGCCGCCACCAGTCCAGTCTGGGATGAGCTTTGGGCGAATCGGCCGCATACCCTGATCGACACTTCTGGCAGACCCGTGGGACTGCCGCCGGGACAGATGGGCAACTCGGAAGTGGGCCACATGAACATGGGGGCGGGTCGCGTGGTCTATCAGAGTCTGACCCGCATCGACAAAGACATAGCCGAAAACAAATTCGTCGAAAATCCGACTCTCACCGCCGCCGTCGAGAAGGCCATAGTCGCCGGTAAGGCTGTACACTTATTCGGTCTAATGTCCCCTGGCGGCATCCACAGTCACGAAGACCAGATCATGGCCATGATCGAGTTGGCGATTAGTCGAGGCGCCGACAAAGTATTCATGCATGCCTTTCTCGACGGTCGCGATACCCCTCCGCGCAGTGCGCTGGCTGCTTTATCGAGAGCAGATCAAGCCCTACGGAGTTGTGGCAAGGGTCGGGTCGCCACCATCTGCGGTCGTTTCTATGCCATGGATCGTGACAATCGCTGGCACCGGGTGCAACCTGCCTATGAGATGCTGACTCAGGCGAAGACGGAATTTAGCTACGACAATGTCTCGGAGGCTCTGGCCGCCGCCTATGCACGAGATGAAGACGATGAATTTGTGCAGGCTACTCTGGTGGGTAGCGAGAGCGATGCAGCCGCCATCATCGAGGACGGCGACGTCATTGTGTTCATGAACTTCCGCGCCGATCGCGCCCGAGAACTTACCCGGGCCTTTGTCGATGACCACTTCGATGGTTTCACACGGGCAGTCAGACCGGCCTTGAGTGATTTTGTGATGCTCACCCAGTACGCGGCCGACATCGACGCTTCCTGTGCTTATCCGCCGCAACATCTGCCCAACGTGTTAGGAGCATATCTGGCCAGTCTCGGCAAAACTCAATTACGACTCGCGGAAACAGAAAAATATGCACATGTAACCTTCTTCTTTAATG
>JADFOC010000444.1 GCA_022563075.1 Pseudomonadota bacterium | reverse complement strand
TAATTACTCTTAATTTGCATAACTTTGGATGGGTCGCTGCGGAAAATAATATAGCTGATGGAATCTGTGGTGATCTCGTGCCACCCGTGGGGCATGCCTTTGGGGATGATCGCGATATCACCCGGTTTCACCTTTTGTAATACACCACCTCGAATCTCACCTCGTTGCATCGGTCCCAGCAGGGAGCTATTGCTGGTTTGTACCTCAATAAATTCTCCGCCTGTGACCATGGTGCCCTCACCAGATACTATATAGTAGGTCTCATCCAGGTGGACATGGGCGATGCCGGTTTCAATTTCTCTCGGCGCCACCTTGCTGCGTTGCACCACCGAAACACCTACGTTCTCTGCTCCCACATCGATGTGGCGCATGACGATATCGCTGATTGTTCTGCCTGCGGCGAGATTGACCAAGCCCTGTGCGAGAGTCTCGTCCACCTCCTCCTTCGTCATGATAGTGGAGCCACTGCCTTGAGCGAAACTTAGAGTGAGTGACGTGCACAGTAGAGATAATGCAATAATTGTTTTCCATAGTTGTCGCATTTTGCCTCCCAATATTATTCGGATGTTTAGCTTAATTTAGTGGTGCAGCAATGCACTAGCCGTTAACTTGTAATCAATCTATCGCGTGGCCCATCGGAATTGAATAATTGCCAGAATATTGCATTGCCTGATTTAATTGTCCTTGGGAACTATGGGCAATGTGATTCGGGAAGAGAATTCCGTGGAATGATGAACCACATTATGGGCGACGACGGCTTCAGTTTCATCGACATTGTTCCCGCCAGTATTTAGATTGCGCATGTATTGGGGAAATTTACTCGAAGACACTTCAATCCGAATCCTGTGTCCCGCCTTGAATTCATAGCTGGTTGATAGTGGTGACATATTTATTTCGTATACTTCACCCGGCTTCATAAATACTTCTCGATCATAGCCTTCCCTGAAACGAGTTCGTTGAATAGTGTCGTCGATGTTGTACGCTGTGCCGTCCGGATGTACATCCACTAATTTGATTGTAAAATCCGTGTCTTTCACATCGGAAGATATGAACAAAGTGGAACGAATAGTGCCGGTTACTTCAGTGTCTTCAGTTAATGGTTCGCTGGTGTAGACGAGTACATCGGCTCGAGCTTCAATACCACGCTGGTCAAAACTACCGCCCAGAGAAGCACCGCCATTGCAGCAGACGTTGCCACCCAGGGCAGGAATCGGATTCATCGGATCGTAGGTAAAACTATCCGAATTAGCAGAGAGGGGCCTTTCGGTAGATAGTACGCCATCACCAAATAGGCTATTGGCTCGTCCCGAGCTATCGAGATAAAACGTGACTGCCACTGCAGTCTCCGGTGGCCACTGTGCAGATGAGTTCCATTGGTTTTTCCCCATTGTGTAGTATTGGACTCTGGGTGTGGTCTGCAGAAAATTGTTATCCTCTTCCTTTAAATAATGATCAAAGAATCCAAATATATGCTCATAGTAAGGGAAAGTAGCATCCCCCACGTTTAACTCACCCACGATTAAATCCTCGTCTTCAGGAGTGCGAAAGAAACCACAGTGCAGTGTCGGAGCAACTACAACGAATTGTCCATTCCTCACTTCGGGATCGCTGGCATTATTCCGGACATGGTTAAACAAGGCCAGGTTTGGGCCCTGGCTGACATCGAACCAACTATTGAACCAGAATGCCGGCACTCCAAAATCTTCGCTATCATGATAGAGACCACCTTCATACCATGCTGGGTCGTTCGGCAGCCGCATCATCAGTTCTAAAGCTGGCCCAGCATTCGCGCCAGCGCTATCCAGCCAGGAAGTAGCTGGCAGTTCATTCAGTTTTTTCTTCCAGTCGACATCTGGCATATCAGGCGCCAGGTCATACAATTTACGTAGCCGCTGGCGTTGTTCTTGGGTCAGTTCGGCAGGGAACGTGGGGCGAATATCTTGTTGCACACCATAAAGCCACACAGAAAACAGAGTCTGATGTACGCCACCTTTATACCAGTTTCCCTGCTCAAAAAATTCACCGACCTTGCCGATGCCTGCTCCAGAGGCCATCGGTATCATGGCTTTGTGGGCAGGATGGTTCTGTGCAGCCAGTGACATCTGCCACTCTGCAGTGGAGGAACACCCTAAGGTGCCGACATTGCCGTTCGACCATGGTTGCTCCGCAAGCCAGCTCAAGGAGTCATAACCATCGGTGCGGGGATTGCCCAGGATCTCCCACTCGCCCTCAGAATAGTAACGACCTCTTTCATTCTGCACTACAAAAGCATAGCCATGCTTAACAAATTCCACAGCCCATTGCAGAGAGCTGCCGCGTATCTCATTAAAGTTGTAAGGTGTTTTAACCAATACCACCGGGAATGGACCGTCTTGATCTTTTGGATAGTAGACATCGGTGGCTAAACGCACACCATCACGCATCGGTACCATGATCATGGTGTCGGATTCGGCAATGGCTTCCAAATCTGACAATTCGTGATCGGTTTTTTGCGCGTAACTTGATGAGGCAGTGAATATGCCGATTAGATAGATTGCGAATCGTAGTTTTTGCATATTATTGCTAGCGTCCAGCATAAATAGTTGTTGTTTGGAGTTACTACTCGGCTTGAATTTCAGCAGCGATACGCTGCACATCATCCAATACCCGCAACAGGTTACC
>JADFOC010000443.1 GCA_022563075.1 Pseudomonadota bacterium | reverse complement strand
TAACACGCCTTTAGGCATGCCGGTCGAGCCAGAGGTATACATGATCGAAACATTGTCTTCAGGCAGGATATTCAACGCGGCAATTTCATTCTTGGACAGCGGTTGAACTGCATCAAGCAAGCGGTAAAACTCCGGGAAAGCGGACTCGCCCTCAGGTTTGATGAGAATAACCTCGACCTCCAGGTCATCGAGGAAGGGTGCGACCTGCTCTAATCTGGGAGCATCGACAAACAACACTCTGCTGCCGCTATCTTTCAGTCCGTATTCCAGCTCAGGCCCTCGCCACCAGGAATTCATCGGCACTGCAATCGCGCCTAGCAGCGTGATCGCCATGTAGGCGAAGCACCATTCTGGGGAGTTGCGAGCGCAGATCGCTACTCTATCACCCGGATGGACACGGTACTTTTCACACAGTACCCGTGCCATTCGGCACGCCATATCAAGTGTTTCGGCAAAACTAAAGCGTTCATCCTGATAAACCAGGAAAGTGCGATCTGCGGCGTTTGCACCAAGCGCATAGAGCTCGCCTAGATTAGCAGGCACTTTGCTAAAAACGTTCAGTTCCTGGCCATCGATGGTAATGGTTTCGATGGCAAGAGGGGCATCTGGCGCTTTATGCCTTGCCACAATGTCTTTCATTTTCGCCAGGTCATGACGAATTTCATCTTCGGTTAGCATGCGCTCTAGGGAGTCTCTGCTTTCATTTCCAGCGTCACCTTACCCATCACCTTGCGCTCGGTGAACACGTTAAAGGCAGCAACGTATTCAGTCATCGGAAACGATTCGGTAGTGATTGGTTGCAGTTTCCCTGCAGCATACATGGTGAGTAATTCATTGAAGTTCTTTTCGTATGTAGACGGCTCTTCCTTGCGAAAGCGCCCGAGAAACACACCCACCATGGAGGATCCTTTCAATAGAGCGAGGTTTGCCTTGTACTCAGGAATACGGCCACTGGTAAATCCGATTACCAGCAATCTTCCGTTCCAGTTGATACAGCGACAGCTTTGGTCAAACAGGTCGCCGCCGACCGGATCATAGATCACATCGGCTCCCCTATCTGCGGTTAATGCCTTAACCTTCTGCTTAAGTTCTCCATCACCATAGTTGAGTAATTCATCGGGATTTAGGCGTCCTACAAACGCTAGCTTCTCATCAGAACTTGCAGCAGCGATCACCTTAGCGCCCATCAACTTCCCCAGCTCTACGGCGGCAAGCCCGACTCCACCACTGGCGCCCAAGACCAATAGTGTCTCACCGGCTTGCAAATGAGCGCGCTGCTTCAATGCGTAGTATGAGGTTGTGTAGACCATGGCAAATCCAGCCGCCGTCTTTAGATCCATGCTGTCAGGGATTTTTCGCAGCCCTTCGGCCTTCACCACTACCTGTTCGGCTAGACCGCCGATCCCGGGTGTTGCCATTACTCTGTCACCAACTTCAAATCCTTCGAGGTCGGCGCCGACAGACTTAATTATTCCGCCAACTTCAGAGCCAGGGGTAAACGGTAGCGACGGCTGAAACTGGTATTTACCCCGAATCTGTAATCCATCAGGAAAATTCAACGAGGAGGCATAGACCTCGACCACCGCTTCGTTGTCTCCGGCTACCGGATCATCGATCTCCTCCAGCACTAAGTTTTCTGGAGGTCCAATTGATTTACAAAGGATAGCTTTCATGCATTTACCTCAATAGCGACGAAGGCGGATTCAATCACGAAAAGGCTCCGACTTCAAACAGTAAGAGATGGGCCACCATTTTCGCTGACTGTTGTTGTAGCGTTAGCAAACGAGTATATTTGCAGGCTGGTTGCTGCTGTGCTCAACGTCCGGATATGAATGAATTACAACGACAGGCTTACCTGAAAACCATGGAAATACAGGTGTATTTTCCGCGCGTGGCTTTAGCCGGCGCTAAGGCGTCTCCGTCTTACGATGTCGCAGCAAGGCCTGCCTTGAGCACCGCTTCGAGCGCAACGGCGACAGCGAAAGTAGCTGCGATAGAATTATCCGAATCGACGCAGGCCAATGTTGCAGTATCGCCAGCGACGCGCGAACCACAACGCGAGCGGCAAGCGGTGAGTAAGGATGCGCTGCAATTCAGTTTGCGTTACTACAAAATCAGCGAACAACTGGCGGTTATCGATGAGGTGCCTCATCAGCAAGCCAACGCCAGTCAAGAGCAAGCCATCGCATTACTGCAAGCAATTCTGCGCGCTTTGGAGGTGGATAGTAGTGACTGCGAATTTAGGGCAGAGAGCTTTGATTGGCCGTTGGCAGTAGAATTATCGATGAAAAATGAACCGGCGGTTGAAGCAAAACATGCCTTGCTTGGTTTTATCAAGAGGCGCCATGAGCATGACCAATTCAATAATTTGCTGGTGTTTGCGGGCCAAATTGATGATCTGTTAATGCACACCTCCGAGAAATCTGAAACGCGAGACTTTGCAGTGGGGGCAGCAAAATATTTCATCACATTGACGAGCAGTTTGCAGTCCATGTTGGCTTTCCCGATGTTGAAAAGAGATGTTTGGCAGCAATTACAACCGCTTCGGCAAAGAATTGCATCGCTGAAAGAACCACCGAGTAATTAATCGAAGTTGGCCGCTATGTTGTTTCAACCCGGTTCCTCCTCTGAATATTTCGCAAGAAACATGCGTTCCAGTGA
>JADFOC010000442.1 GCA_022563075.1 Pseudomonadota bacterium | reverse complement strand
TTAAGACAGCCGGCGGCTCGGGGCCCCATAACAAAGGCTAGTTCTCGCCCCATGTAGAATTTCCCGGTGCCGGTGGTGGCGCGTTCCGGCGCAACTACGTAGCCTGGATTTTCTGCGGCCATCATCGAAGTGGGGGTATATGTCAGGCAGGCCAACCAGGCTAGCAGGCTGGCTCTCGTAATTATGTTCATCGGTATTTCCTTTTGTTCGCAGAGTTTTCGGGGATGCCTGAAGGCAACCGCCTGTAGTCATGGGACTATGAGTAAAACATGGGATTATTGTAATTCAGCGCCAGCGCGCAAACAAGAATGCGTCAAACAACGGTGATGTTCAACCCGTCGAATGCCAGGAAAAATTAGAAATGGGGGGTTAAGTCGTTGTACTACAGGAGTTTCAACAATCGTTTGCCGGTTCCCTTGCACTTGGGACAGCTGCTGTGGTCGGTAATTTCACCGGTACCCTTACAGACATTGCAGATATCCTGATAGGGTTTTTTTAATATCGACTGTAGTTCTTGTAGAGCTTGTTTGGGTGCATTCTTGTTAGCCATAGTCATCACCATAAATCTCCTGAAAATGCTGCTTAGACCTTTTTCTGCGTTTGTGATTGACATCTCATTTAGGGACATTGTGCAGCAAAGTAATTACAAAATACGTTAACTACCTCACAAATTTGAAGATAGGTGTAATATTTTTCTACAGGTAAAATTTCTCTACAAATTAGCCACTTATGTTAATATCTTCATCTTAAATTGAGACCTGCATCACAAATTGGACGCATTAGATGACTAAAGTTTTGGAAGGCATCAGGGTATTGGATTTCGGCCGTTATATCGCGGGTCCCTACTGCGGTACGTTACTGGGGGACATGGGCGCCGAGGTGATACGCATTGAAAAGGTCGATGGCAGTGAAGACCGCTTTCTGTCGCCTATTTCAGACCAGGGGGACGGTGCCTTATTTATGCAACTGGCACGTAATAAGCTGGGTTTGACCTTAAATCCGATGAAACCGGAAGGCAGGGAAATCGTGAAGAAGCTGGTTGCCACGGCCGATGTGGTAATAGCCAACCTCCCTCCCGATACTCTACAGAGGATGGGGCTGGACTATGACAGCCTGAAGGCCAGCAGGTCGAATATCATTCTTACCACCATTTCAGCCTTTGGCCGCGGCGGACCCTATAGCAATCGTGTGGGCTTCGACGGCTTAGGTCAAGCCATGTCCGGCGCCATGTACATGACCGGTACGCCGGATCAACCGATGAAAGCCTATCCCCCCTTTGTCGACTTCGGCACCGCCAGCCTTGCCGCCTTCGGCACCATGGTCGCGCTCTATGAGCGGCAAAAGACCGGCAAGGGCCAGATGGTGGAGGGTTCCCTGTTTAACACCGCGCTCACCATGATGAATGGCACTCTCATCGAGCAGAGTGCTATTCAACGTAATCGGGTGGCTACTTTGAATCGGTCACAGACCTCGGCTCCAGCCGACACATTCAAGACCAAAGACGGTTGGGTGCTGGTGCAATCGGTGGGCGGCCCACTGTTTAAGCGTTGGGCAGATCTGATGGGCGAGCAACACTGGCTGGATGATCCGCGCTTCAAGGATGACATTACTCGCGGCGACAATGCCGAACTCATCAGTGCAAGACTGGAGACATGGTGCGCCGAACGGACTTCAAAGGAAGTATTAGACGCCATGGAGGAAGTCCGCCTCCCCGCCGGACCGGTGATGTCCCCACAAGAAGTACTGGACGATCCACATATCGCCGCCAAAGGCCTGTTGCAGCCGGTGGCATACCCGGGTTTGGACAAACCGGCACCATTGATGCAGACCCCGGTAGAGCTTTCCGCAACTCCCGGTGAAATTAGGCGCCGCGCGCCTACGCTGGGGGAACACACAGACCAGATCCTGCAGGAGTTGGGCTATTCCGAGCTTGAAATAACCGAGTTAAGAGCCAACCGGGTGGTTTGAGACGCTAAAGACAGCATCAATAAGTGCATGCATGAGGGTCGGCGTAAAAAATTCGGACATGGTTGAGCTTGCATTAAACTGGCCAATTGATAATTTTCGACAGCCCGCGCTTGCGTCGACCCCGCCTTACTGGTCCGGCGGCAAGGCATAAACGATGATACTACCTGCCCGCGGCTGTTCGCTGTTGGGCTGAATAGACATCATCGCCGTGCCCGAATTGGTCGCCAGGTACTGCCGACCTTCGACCTCATAGGAGACGATACCGCCACCAAGCTGAGCCCCGGTATTGATGCGGTTTAGCACTTCGCCCGAGCTCGCATCCAGCAGCAGCAAATCGCCATCCATCGTGCCACTGATCACCAGACCCCCCGCCGTGGTCGTCACCGCCGCCACCATCGGTAATCTCGCGTGGTACCTCCAGCGTACTTCCCCGGTCTCGACATCCACCGCTGTCAGCCAGCCAGACATCTCCGAATCCTGGCGAAACACCCCACCCATATACAACTGGCCGGGAATAAACTTCACCTCGGCCGCTGCAGTAAACCGCGTACAATAATCGATGGCGGCCGTGATCAGTATGTTTTCGCCGGGATGATAAGCCGGGCCGCTCCAAAGCACACCGCCGGTAACACCGGGACAGGCATGCACACCTTCCGTGGTGACCGGCACATCGTAATTCTCGATGGTGGTAATCG
>JADFOC010000441.1 GCA_022563075.1 Pseudomonadota bacterium | reverse complement strand
CGGATGCTACGGCTCGCTGCGAAACCATCCAACACAGGCATCTCGCAATCCATCAACACTATGTCCCATTCTGCATGTTGCGATTTGGCCATCTCCAATGCTTCGACGCCATTATCTACGATGCTTACCTGGTGACCCATCCGCTTCAGCATGCCCTTAATCACCATCTGATTCACCGGGTTATCTTCTGCCACCAATACCCTAAATTTTTGATCGGATATTCGTTGCCTGCTGTCGTTCGCACCCAGCTTCCCTTGCTGGGTTTCCAGTATCCGACAAATTTGGTTGAATAATGTGTTCGGCAAACCGGGTTTTTGCATGACCGTAATAAGATCGACGGATTCCAGAACTTCCTGGTCCGGAATGTCTATAGACGAAGTCAGTAACACTATGGGTATTTTGGCGGCGTAGTCTTGCCCACTGATGCGGCGTGCTGACTCGATGCCATCATCACCGGGCATGAGCAGATCGATAGATATCAGATCGAACGGCTCTCCGAGACTGTTTGCCTGCTCGATAAGTTCCAGCGCGTCGTCACAGCTATGAGCAACCGACGGGATCATGCCCCATTCAACCGCGATATGTGAAAACACTTGGCAGAAGGTTTGACTGTCATCCAGGATTAATAATTTGCGGCCGGCAAGCGCCCGGCTGATGGGATGGGCAAGTTCGGTGCCATCGTGCTCTGCCATCGGTAATTCTACATTAAAGGTAGAGCCTACGTGTTCGGTGCTCTCTACCCAGATGCGGCCGCCCATTAACTCTGCCAACTGCTTGCAAATTGTCAGGCCGAGACCGGTTCCGCCATACTTCCGTGTTATCGAGCTGGAGGCCTGAGTAAATGATTGAAACAGTCCTTCAATGTTGCCTGGGGAAATCCCAATGCCACTGTCCTTCACCGAGAACAAATAGTTGCCCCTCGATACCTCACTTATTGACAGCAGAATTTCGCCTTCGACGGTAAATTTGAACGCGTTACTGATCAGGTTGCCGAGGATTTGGCGCAGGCGTGTCGGATCGCCCTCCAGTACTTTGGGTACGTCACTGTCAATACTGCAGATTAGAGGCACGCCTGTTTCACCGGATCGAAGCATAAACATCGCTTCCGTTTCCGCGACTAATCGCTCAAGATCGAATGGAATGACTTCCAGTTCCATCTTGCCAGCTTCGGCCTTGGAAAAATCCAGTAAATCATTTATGACCTGCATCAGAGTCTCACCGGATGATTGAATCATGTCATTGTAAAGGCGTTGATCCTCGGTGAGATCGGTAGATGACAGTAATTGGGACATCCCCAACACCCCATTCATCGGCGTCCTGATCTCATGACTCATCTTGGCGAGGAACTCGCTCTTGGCGGATGTGGCTGCGTCTGCAAGCGTGGCACGTTCTACGGCGTCCTGTTTCTCGGCATTGAGCAAATTTATACGATCAGCCAAGGCAACGGAGAAAAGAAATAGGGTAATTAATCCAGCGATCCGGTCGGCCCAGAGAAAGCTTGTGGAAGGAGTAAGCTCATTCAAACCATAGAACGCCATCACTATCCCGGTTAGCAATGGCGGAAGCAGAGCCACAAGGTATATTTGAGCGGGCCGGTAACCCTGAATGGAACGATACAATGCTGACGTTAGCAAGAATATGGGTACTAGAAACAGCGAAAGCTGAAATAGCGGAATCACATCTATGCGCAATACAAAGTTAATGGTTACCGAGGCGATGAATAACCAGGCCCAACCGATACTGACCTTATACAATATGGGCGCGACTGATTTAAGTTTTAGAAAGGCGGCGTGAAACCAGAGCACGCAAGCCATATAGAATCCCAGACAAATGTAATATCCATAAGCATTCCACCACAACCAGTTGGGAGTTGCCCACTGACCGAATCCGTTAATGTAGGCGCGGTATCCTAAGTTAAAGAATATAAGCAGGGTAAATGCCAGATAGGCGCGATCTCGTGTTTGCAGATAGAGAAACAGGTTAAAAGCCATTAAGCCAAACCCTATGCCCCAGAGCAAACCACCGAAGAAGAAAATACTACCCAACGCAGCCAGATAGCCAGTGTCCGTGTACAGTTTCAGCGGCACGACTCCTGCGCTCAGAGTTGTAATGCGCAGGTAAATGTCGTGAATGCCAGGCGCTAACTGCAGCTGCGAAGCAAAGGGAAACACGTCAAGACTTCGCGCCTGGTAGGGTAGACTATTGCCTAATCGATCTTCGTGCCATTGGTTGCCAACCAGAGTGAAAATCGAAAATTGACTTAGCAGAACGTTGGTAGTTTCCAGGATCAGATCACTATCTTCGGCAGAATCGTTAATCACTCGAAAATGCAGCCACACTGCACCTCCTTGCGTATCTACCGGCAGTGGTCCAGTTCTTGATACGGGCACCAGAAAAGCAGATACAGGCTCACGACTTACTTCTTCAATGGTGAGTTGTCCGTCGGGATCATCCAGATAACGCAGAAACGGATAAACATCGACCTCCGCGCCGGCGGCATCGATGCTTAATTCTTCGATTAATCGGTCTTGTGCTGCAATGGCAAGACTTGCGCTGATCGCCAACCAAAGCCCTGCCAGTGCTATCCCTAGCATTATTAGCGATCTGGTCATACGGCACCCATATCCGAGAGTCAGCATTAAGTATAGGTTGATATTTCGAAGTCAGC
>JADFOC010000047.1 GCA_022563075.1 Pseudomonadota bacterium | reverse complement strand
ACCTTGGCCAGAGTGAACCTGCCAAAGATTTCTGGAGGCAATTAGGCACAGGACTGGCGAAAATACATAACTCACCACAATCTCAGTTTGGGTTTTATGTGGATAATTATTGCGGGTCTACACCACAAGTAAATACACCCACTGCCGATGGCTTCGACTTCTTTGCCGAATACAGAATTTTAAGTCTGGCGGCCGTAGCCTTTCAACGAAATTTATTAAGTACCAATGATTTGAACGCATTGGAAACGATCGCCCTGAACTTATCTAAATGGATACCCAAACAGGCCGCCGTGCTTATTCATGGTGATCTTTGGTCGGGTAATATTCATTGCGATGAACACGGCCAACCGGCCTTGATTGACCCGGCTGTCTATTGGGGATGGGCGGAAGCTGAGTTGGCCATGACGCAACTGTTTGGGGATCTCAACCACGACTTTTATGCCAGCTATGCGGAGCACTCCGACATGGACGTAGATTGGCGAGAGCGAGCACCGCTATACAATTTGTATCACCTGCTAAATCATCTGTTGTTGTTTGGCCGTAGCTATCACTCGCAGATCCGCCGCGTTACCACTCGCTACGCCGCATGAACAGGGATGTTAGACAACCCTGCGCAATACATTCAACGGGCTGATGTTGACTACCTGGCGGGTTGAATTTACTCCCAATGCAGCGATGACGAACATGCCCAGAATCGGGCCCGCTAACCAGACCCAATAGTGAAAATGAAAGTCCTGTTCGAATACCTGTTCCTGCAGATAGTACAAACTACCTTCTGCACCCAGGGTTGCGATGAATCCAGCGACCAAGCCGATGCTGGCAAATTCGATTAACAGGCTGGTTAAGATTAGCTTCTTACCAGCACCCAATGTTCGCAATATGGCGTTTTCGTGAAATCGTTCATCCAGAGTGGCATTGACACAGGACAACAACACCAAGCCGCCACAGACCAGTACCAGCACCGAGATTAGTTCGATAGCCGAGGTTACCTGCGCAATGATGGTCTGAATCTGCTCGATTAGTGCATCGATTTCAATGATGACGATGGTGGGAAACAGCCGGACCAGATCATTGAGCAATATCTTTTGCTCACGCTCCATTAACGCCGTAGAAAGGAAGGTCGCGCCTAGATGATCGATGGTGCCCGGCGAAAATATGATAAAGAAATTGGGCTGCATGTTGTCCCATCTTACGCTTCGAAAGCTACTGACTTCGGCGTTGATCACCTGCTGATTGACCTCAAACTGCACCTGATCGCCGAGTTCAATACCCAACCAGTCTGCGTACTCCTGTTCGATTGAGACGTAGCCTGCCACCGGATTTTCGGCCCACCAGGTGCCGGCGGTGATACGATTGTCGGCGGGCAATTCATCGGC
Organism: Pseudomonadota bacterium; assembly: GCA_022563075.1. Lineage (GTDB taxonomy): Bacteria > Pseudomonadota > Gammaproteobacteria > Pseudomonadales > Pseudohongiellaceae > UBA9145. The sequence continues at coordinate 8,981 of JADFOC010000047.1, read as the reverse complement.
CCAGGTGACCTGTCTTCGGCCTAAGCGGCCGCGTACTCGGTTTTGTCTCTCAGCCTGTCCTTGCCCGCCTCTCGCCTCACTACTTTGCTGTCCTGCCTGTTCGGTACTACTGGCAGAGGACAACTCATCGAACTGCCCACCGGCAAGCTGCACGTCCTCAGTCAGAGTACCGCGCGCTTCATCTGTCTGCTGATCCTCATTGGGCTTAGGAAGATCACCATTGATCGCCGTAACCCGGGCACTGATCAGTGGATAAAAGGCGTTACCCACAATGCCATGCTCTGCAAAAAAGCGCTCAATACCGGGAATCTGTGACTGGGTGATGTTCATTAAAAAATGGTTAGGTGTGTTCTCCGGCAATTGTGCCTGCCAATCATCGATAAGATCGGTGCGCAACAGCGTTAAGATAAGTAAGGACATGATGGTGACGGAAAACACCATCACCTGTAACACATTCTGTTTGCGTCTTCGCCTGGCCGCCGTCATCGCCAGCTTCCAGGCACTGCCAGCTTTCATGCCCACCGATCCGCTGGAACGCAACAGCAAATAGGAGATCAGTGAAAGTAATAATGCAATTGCCGCCACCGAACTCACCAGCACGGAAGTGAGAACCAGGTCCTGGCTATACCAGAGGATCAAAAAAATAGTGCCAAGTATCCCAAATAAATACGGTAGGTTTGCACTGAATTTCTGCTGACTCAGATCCTTACGCAAAACTCTCAGAGGTGGAGTCGCTCTTAGTGCCAGCAGTGGTGGCAAGGCAAACGAAAGCAAACATATAAACGCCGTTAAAGATCCAATAATAAACGGTTGATAGCCAGCGGCAGGTAAATCCACCGTTATCACCGATTGCAACATTTGCAGAATACCGTGGTGCACCAACCAACCCAGAACACAGCCAACCACTACCGCGATCGTGGCTAATACCAATTGAATCGAAAGGTAAATGATGGATATCTGCGCCGAAGTACAACCAAAGGTCTTCAAGATAGCCACATAGTCGTAATGCCGTTCGCTATAGCGCTTGGCGGTGAGCGCGATGGCGATACCGGAAAGTAGTACCGCAAACAGCGAGCCCAACAGCAAGAAACTTTCGGCTTTATTGAGCGCATCACTGATCTCTTCGCTTTCGTCGCGTACATCTCTGAGTCGATACACCCCGGGATACTCCTCCCGTAGCCACCGATCGAACGAATCCAGACGCTCCATGTCATCGCTGGCGAACAGATAACGGTAACTGACCCGACTGCCGAGTTGCACCACGTTAGTCGCCAAGACATCTTCCATGTTAAGCATCAACCGTGGCCCGGCATTGTCTATCATGCCGCCTCCCTGTCGATCGGGTTCGGCGATGATGATCTTACCGACGGTGAGTGCTGTCTCTCCTACATAGACCAGATCACCGACGGCAATGCCCAACGCCGGCAATACTCTCGATTCCAACCATACCTCGCCGGGTGGTGGTCCGCTGCGAACGGGTTGCCCGCGGGTAAACGGTTGCTCGGTGATGATGACCTCACCACGCAAAGGATAGGCATCGCTGACCGCCTTGGCGGCAACCAGCATACTGCCAGAATCAGAAAATGCCATGGAAGTGAAAGAGAGCGTACGCGCCGTGCGCAGACCCCGTGACTGTGCTTCAAGCAAGATTGCTTCGGGAGGTTGCCTGCCACTACCGAGCACGCGATCCGCTGCCAGCATGTTTGCCGATTCGAGCAATAAGGCTTTCTCCAATCGATCGGTGAATAGGGCGATCCCCGTCACCGAGGTGACCGCCATCACCAACGCCAGGAATAACAACTTCAGCTCGCCTCCCTGCCAGTCTCGCCAAAGCAGGCGCATCGCCAGTCCCAACAAGGTGCCGAGTGGCTTGTTGTCAGTCAGGGGTTGATTACCGACTTCAGGCACTTACTGCTTCCTTATTAATTTCATCGCTGACGATCTCACCGGCCACCAGTTTGACGATACGACCACATTTTTTCGCCAGGTGTTCATCGTGTGTTACCAGTACCAGGGTGGTGGCATATTCCCGATTCAGGTCAAATAGCAACTCGATGACCTTGGCCCCAGTGGCTGTATCCAGATTCCCGGTGGGTTCGTCCGCAAACAGGATTTGCGCTTGCGTGGCAAAAGCACGGGCGATGGCCACTCGCTGCTGTTCGCCGCCGGATAGCTGGTTGGGGTAGTGATGCCAACGCTGGTCCAGGCCAACTCTGGCCAGCAGTTGCTGCGCTTTCGATTTAGCCTCGGCGTCACCCTTTAATTCGATCGGCAACATGACATTTTCCAATGCGGTGAGACTGGGCAATAACTGAAATGACTGAAACACGAAACCCACCAGTTGCCCGCGTAAGATGGCGCGTTGTTCCTCATCCATTGCGGCCAGGCTGTGGCCGTTTAGAATGACATCCCCGGAGCTGGCGCTGTCCAGACCGGCCATTAATCCCAACAGGGTTGATTTTCCGGAACCGGAAGCACCCACAATGGCTACCGCCTCTGCCTTGGCGATCTTCAGGCTGACATTGTTTAATATGGTCAACATGCCTTCGCTAGTCTCAACACTTTTTACCAGATTTTCAGTTTGAATCATTACTCGCTCATCTCGCGGGAAAAACAGCAGGCATTATAGTCGAATTCATCGACCAGGGTTGGTCGAACGGCACGGTAATGGATTGCATGCTAGCTCTGTCTCTATTAACGTAGCCGGTTCGAACAAGCTCTGTGTAACACAATTTGTCTTTGTTTTTTATACGCGATGCGATGAAACACCTGTTAAATCGACTAATAGTTTATTTTCTGTTTTCGATGGCTGTACCGGCTAGTTGGGCGGCTACCGAACAGGCCACCCTGATGGTCTTTGGTGACAGCCTCAGTGCTGCCTACGGCATCGATGAAGCAGACGGTTGGGTCAACCTGCTCGCCAGCAAACTGTCCGCTAACGGGCGATCCTATCGGGTCATCAACGGCAGTGTTAGCGGCGAGACCACCACCGGTGGTCTGGCGCGCTTGCCAGCCATGCTGGACAGTTATACGCCGGATCTGGTTATTCTGGAGTTGGGCGGGAATGACGGGCTGCGTGGATTACCGCTGGAGCAGATCAAGCAAAACCTGAGCAAGATGATCGTATTGATTCAATCCACGGGCGCCGAAGTGTTATTGGCAGGTATTCAGATTCCACCGAATTACGGTCCTCGATACACAGTGCCCTTCTTTGCACAGTATGCTGAATTAGCTGAAGAAAAAGACCTGGCATTGGTACCATTTTTAATTGACGGCATCGTCCAACGTCCGGAATTAATGCAAAACGATGGAATTCATCCCAAGGCTGAAGCCCAATCGATGATTTTGGAAAATGTTTGGCCGCTGTTGGTACCGATGCTGAAATTACCTGCCGAAGCGCCAGTCTCAGGAAATGGATAGCTGAATATTGTCGATACTGTCCAGCTCGAAACCGTTGTCCTCATACCAATGGCGCAGCGCCTGAATTTCACCTTTGGCTTCGCCATAAATGGTGGATATGCGTTCATCCACGCAGAAATGGATGATTTCTTCCAGCAGTGCCGAGCCGATTCCCCGGTTGCGGTAATTCTGAGATACCTCGATATTCCTCAGGCAATAGCTGACAGAAGGCGCTCGGTCGATGTCGGTGGTTTGTGGATTAACTGCGCGTCGATGTTGGTTCTTGGTTCTGGAGCTGAGCCGAGCATAGGCGATTGCATTGGCACCGTAAAAGACCTGAAAGAACAAATGCGGCGACAGCCCCTTCGGTCTGTTCAAGGTTACATCAGGAAGATCGCATCGAAGTCGATTCATCATTTTAAAGTCTGCAATTGTTTACCAATCCAGAACTTCCACAACTTCTGGGGGGGCAAGTCTAACTCTACCCTCCAGCAAAAGCAGTACATCGATTTTAGGACTTGTAGGTGGCGATTTTTGTGACGAAGATCACACTATTGGCTGTGACATCTAAGTTACAGAGTCACGCTTGGGCAGCAGGAGAATCTGCCATGCGGTACAACATGATGGCGGAGGCGATGTTACAGAACGCGATAGCCAGTAATGCCAGATTGTAGTCCCCCACCATATCGTAGTAATAGGCTACCAGCACCGGGCCTAGAGCCGACAGACCAAAGGTGAATGGCATGGCCATGCTCCTGACCGATCCCAGGTAGCGCCGCCCAAAGAAAGTTGCCCAGATCACTTCCTGTAGCGGTAACAGGCCACCCCAGCCGACGCCCATCATTAGAAACCCAGCATAGACCAAAACATCCAGTTGCGAGGAAACACTGTATACGATGAGCATTACTGCACTGCCAGTAATGGCAGCTCCCACAGCAGCCAGCTTTTTCGGGCTGTAGCGATCGATTAACACACCCCAGAATGGCTTACTGATAAAGGCAGGTATCGACGCGAGGGATATCATGGTGGAGGCTACCAGTCGCGAATAGCCAGCGTCAGTCATCAGCGGAATTGTCTGTATTAACATCACCGTAATCGAGATCTGAAACAAGCCGAAAGCCAAAACCAGGAAATAAAAGCTGGAAGTGCGCATCGCCTGTGCGCGGGTCATGGATCTGTCGAAATCGGCCTTGGCCGCCGCGCCTTCACCCCGCTCTATTTCTTCGGCGGTTTTGCCGTCTGGAAACAGCGCATAATCTTCCGGCTTGCGCCTGACCAGCAAAGACATGGGCAAGGCGATCAGGACAACGGCAATCCCGAGCAACTGCCAGCTAGTGCGCCAGCCGAATTCATCCACCATCCAGGTGGTGATCGGTGGCAAGACGATTCCAGCCAGTGATATGCCCATGCCTGCCAACGCCACCGTGCGACCTCGGCGCTCGACGAACCATTTCCCCAGGGTGACGTTAATAACCAGATTGCCAATCATGGCTGCCCCCAGCGTCAGCATCAAGCCATTGATAAATAACCATTCGCCGAGTGTGTTAATACTGCCGAGCCGGTAGACAGCAGCCGATAACACCAGAGTACCGACAATGATAAAGGGGCGACCGCCGTGGCGATCGATGTGAGAGCCGATTAGAAAACCGGTGAAGGCCATCACTACTTGACCGATTGAACGCGAGGCAGTGAATTCGGCTCGAGTCCAGCCAAACTCCTCGGTCATGGGAATCATGAACGACCCTACTACATAATTGGACATGCCCACCGCGACAAACTGGGTGATAAATCCGGCCACTACGATCCAATAGCCGTAGTAAAAACGGTTTCCTGCAAAGAACAAAGGAATTTTCCAAGCTGGGTGAAAACGCGAAGTTTAATTCATCATGTCTTGTTAGTATATATAGAGCACGGTCGCTCCCCACGCCAGGGCGGTTAATAAGACACCTGCCCCCAATATGTCAGCCCCGGTAGCAATGCTGATATCGTACTGCAGCCATCCCCTTGGTGGCAGGAGATTAGCCCAGTCACGCATGCATGGTGAATCCGCTGCCGGCAGGGAAATGAAAAACCATCGGTGAATCTTGGATAAGAGTCCTGGCCCTGCTTTTCAGTCCCTGCTAGCGGAAAGTTTGCTGGCTATTGGTAATGATTGCGTCGACGTGTCTCGGTTGCTCGCTCCTGTCTGCGGTTGCTAGTGTTTCCGTCACGATGCTGGTTGCTACCGTGTCGCTGCTGCCTTTCCAGCATGGGACTAAGGTGATCGAAGTTGTTTACCCCCCGCCAATTATGATTATAGGGAGTGACGTAGCCGCGACTGCCCCTGAACGCAGGGGCAACAATGTGTGGGTGCTGCGTTAGCAGCGGTGCGCCGTAGTAGAAAGGCTGACTCGACAGCGGTTGCTGGTAGAAGGCGTAGTAATATTCACTGTTCAAGCGATGGAAGAGATTACTGATATGGCCAAACGCATCAAATAAGTACGGGTCGTGGTGGTGGCGACTGGCGCGCAAGAAGGCCCGCTCCAGGCTGCTATAACGACGACTGACGTCATTGAATTGGGCTCTCACATAGGACTGGTTTCTGTGGCTGCTGATGGCATCGACTAGTTGCCCGGCTTCTCGACTCAGGCGATCGGCTTGCTGGTGGACACTGCTGTATCCGCGGGTGTAGAGCACTTCATCGGCCAGCTGACTGCTTGCCAGATTAACCTGCGTCGCCAGGCGCGAGACTTCGAAATGAGTGGCAAAGACGATAGCTGGCGAGAACCACACCAGGGACACAAGTAGAGCAAACTCTCCGGTAATTCTTATTCGATTACGAGTCATGATAAACGCTCCTGTGGGTGGTGGATCTCTGACTAATTATCAATATTGCGACTGCTATTTTAGGCGATCTGACTGAACCAAAACTTAATAAAATCGTCTTATGAAAATTTATTTTAGGACACCGTCTACCTTAGTTTGACGCTGTTCTAGTTGCCAGTAATTGCAAGATACTGAGCAATAACACTGCCGACACCCTGTTGCAGGGATTCAAGCACCAGAGCGTGACCGATCGATACTTCAAGAATATGCGGTATTTCCAAAAATCCAGGTAAATTGTCCAGATTCAGGTCATGGCCTGCATTAATACCGATATTCAGTTCGTGGGCCCTGGCGGCGGCATCGCGGTAGTGTGCAAACACTCGATCCTGCTGCGGCGTACCGAAGTGGCTGGCGTAGTCCTCGGTATACAGTTCTACACGGTCGGCACCCACTGTCGGTACTTGGGTAACTACCAGCGGCGATGGATCAACAAACAGGCTGCTGCGTATGCCGGCCTCCCGCAGCCGATTTAGCACATCGACCAACAAATCTTGGTTCGCGGCCACGTCCCAGCCGTGATCTGAAGTTAATTGACCCGGTTGGTCAGGCACCAGGGTACATTGGGCCGGACCAACCTCGATTACCAAATCTAGAAACGCCGCTACCGGATAGCCTTCGATATTGAATTCAACTTCCGGGAAGTCGTTTAGATAATGGCTAATATCATAAACATCCTGACGGCTAATGTGTCGCTCATCCGGCCGCGGGTGTACGGTAATACCCTTCACTCCCAACGCCAAAAGCTGCTCAACAAAGGCCACTAGATTTGGATGGTTCCGCCCTCTTGAATTTCTCAGCAAGGCAATCTTGTTTACATTGACACTCAATACCGTCATCCGCTTATTCCTCGGTCCGTGACAGAAAATCGAGTGCTATTTTCTGAAAAGCCTTTGGTTTCTCTGCGTGCAACCAGTGACCCGCCTGCAAAATAATTTTTACTGTTGCATTTGGAAATAGTTCCAGTATCTCTTCTTCGTTTCGTGGTTGTATATAGTTAGATAAGGCCCCCTTAACGAATAGTACTGGCTTGACGAATACGCTGCTCCCATCTGGCTTCTCTCTCAAGCGATCATAGTGCTGCCTGATCGCCGGTAAATTCAGTCGCCAGCTGTATTTGCCGGCCTCACTTCTTACCAGATTCGTCATCACGAATTTGCGTGTCGCCTTATCACTGATAAAACCAGACAAGTGTTGTTCGGCTTCAGCTCTGTTGTTCAATGAGTTCAGATCCAGCGACTCCATTCCAGTAAGCACATGTAAGTGCCCATCTGCAGTGCTGGGATAGGTCACCGGAGCGATATCCACCACGATTAACTTACGCACCAGGTCGGGATGACTCAATGCTAACTGCATGGCCACCTTGCCACCCATGGAATGCCCAATCAGGTAGCTGTCCACAATACCTAACTGTCCCATGAGCTGCCGCACGTCCTCCGCCATCACCTGATAATTCAACCCATCGGCATGCGGCGACTCACCATGGTTACGCAGATCAACCCCATACACGGCATAGGATTCAGCAAGCTGCTTGCTTATCGAACCCCAGTTAGTGAGACTGCCAAACAATCCGTGCAGGATAAGTAGCGGTTGACCCTTTGCAGAATATTGCCGAAAGTTAAGTTGCATAATTTGCTATTGATAAGCCCAATGAACCCAGCACTTCAAGCAGTCAGACTCGATCCTTACTCTCTCCATGCTGCACTAGAATCCTTCTTTTCACGATGCGGTATTATACCGGCTAAGCGAGTATTCACTAGGCTCTTGAGCAGCATGCTATGATCTCCAGCATGCAATCGTCCCCTCGCTCCCTCGTGATTCTGACCGGCGCCGGGATCTCGGCCGAGTCGGGTATCAATACATTTCGTGGCGCTGACGGCTTATGGGAAAACCATCCGGTTGAAGAAGTGGCCACCCCCGAAGGTTTCGAGCGAAATCCGCAATTGGTCTATGAATTCTATAACCAACGCCGCCGTGAATTGCTATCCGATAAGGTCAAACCCAACGCTGCGCACACGGCATTAGCAAAGTTTGAACACCAGTTTGATGGATCGTTCCTATTGGTGACTCAAAATATAGACAACCTGCACGAACGCGCCGGCAGTCAGAATCTTGTGCACATGCATGGCGAGATACTGAAGATGCGCTGCCGCAATTCGCACCTGGTGTTCGATATTCGTGAGGATCTGGTATTCGATACGCAGTGCCGCTGCTGTCGTTCACCGGGAAATCTCCGACCTCATATCGTCTGGTTTGGGGAAATACCCTTGCATATGAACAAGATTAATCAGGCCCTGGAAAACTGCGACATTTTTGTATCCATCGGTACATCGGGCAATGTCTATCCAGCTTCTGGCTTCTATCAAACCGCCAAAATCAGTAGAGCCCATACGGTTGAACTCAACCTGGAACAGACCGGCTCGTCCTTCGATGAGCATATTTACGGTCCGGCATCCGAGCTAGTACCCTTTTATTTTGAGAGTTTATTAGAGTCAGTTGAGCAAGTTGAATAAACCAACAACACACGCACATAAAAATGGCCGGTAAGTAGCGGCATTCAAGGCAAGCCAAGTCCGCTTCTGCCACAAGCCTAGTCTTCAGAGTTCGGACTTCTGGTCATGGCAACTGCATTTGTCTCCATTTTAGGAAAGAATTGGTACGCTATCTGGATGCTCGTCTCTTATAATCCGACATCATTGCTACTGCAAATCTAGAAAAGA
>JADFOC010000440.1 GCA_022563075.1 Pseudomonadota bacterium | reverse complement strand
AACGAATGCGGCAGCGAAGAGCAAAAACAGAAGTACCTGCCAAAGCTAGCGACTGGCGAATTTATAGGTTGTTTCGGCCTGACCGAGCCTGACTATGGTTCCGATCCTGGCGGCATGATTACCCGGGCGAAATCCGTCAGTGGTGGCTTCAGTCTTTCTGGTGCAAAAAGCTGGATAAGCAACTCGCCAATCTCGGATGTGTTCATCGTCTGGGCAAAAGACGACGATCGCATCATCAGGGGTTTCATTCTGGACAAGGGCATGGAGGGGCTGAGTGCACCGAAGATCGAAGGCAAACTGGCATTAAGGGCGTCTATCACCGGCGAGATAATCATGGACGAGGTGTTTGTGCCGGCAGAGAATAAGTTGCCCCATGCGGAAGGGCTCAATGGGCCGTTCAGCTGTTTGAACTCGGCTCGCCTTGGCATTGCCTGGGGCGCACTCGGCGCCGCAGAAACCTGCTGGCATACGGCGCTTCAGTATACCCTGGACCGTAAACAATTCGGCCGACCGCTGGCCGCTAATCAGCTGATTCAAAAAAAGCTGGCCATCATGCAAACGGATATTTCTCTGGGCTTACAGGGTTGCTTGCAAGCATGCCGGCTGCGCGATCAGGGGAAACTGGCAGCGCCTCTCATCTCACTGCTAAAACGAAATTCCTGTCTTAAGGCATTGGATGCCGCCCGGGAAGCGAGAGACATGTTAGGCGGCAACGGTATTTCCGACGAATACCCGATCATGCGTCATGTTCAGAATTTGGAAGTAGTGAATACCTATGAGGGCACACAGGACATTCACGCGCTGATACTGGGCAGAGCACAAACCGGCATACAGGCCTTCACCTGAGCTCGATTTACTGGCTAGAGATAGTTCAATAAAATTCCAACGAAAATCACTGCACCAACCCAGTTATTATTCAAAAATGCCTTGAAACATGGGCCGGGTAGTCGGTCCTTGATTAAGACTTGTTGATAGGCCAGTAACATGCTGGCTACTATCAGCGATAGGTAGAATACGGTTCCCATCTCAAATTGTCTTCCGGCCAGCCACATCGCCAGAACATACATTAGCTGCAAGGACGCGATCATGTATTTATCCGCATCGCCAAAAAGAATAGCAGTAGACTTGACCCCTATTTCGATATCGAATTCCCTGTCTACCATGGCATATTGAGTATCGTAGGCAACGGTCCACAGGCAATTGGCCACGAACAGCAGGTAAGCGGCTTGAGGAATGGCATTACTGTGTGCAGTAAAGGCCATGAGTATTCCCCAGGAGAATGCTATTCCCAGCACCAGCTGAGGCAGGTTGGTGAATCTTTTCATGAATGGATAAACAGCAATCAAAACAATAGCGCCGAGCGATAACAATATTGTTTTCTGATTGGTAAACAGAACCAGGATGAAACCGATTAGCGACAATACAATGAAACAATAGAGGGCATCCTTTCGTTTCAATAAACCCCTGGCAAGTGGGCGCTGCAGTGTTCGGTTTACTTGGCTATCGATTTTGTGATCAGCGAAATCGTTGACACAGCAACCGGCCGATCGCATCACCGTGGTGCCCACCAGGAAAATGAACAGCAGTGAGAATGGCGGCACCCCCTCCGCGGCAATCCACAAGGCGCTAATCGTGGGCCAAAGCAACAAATAGATCCCGATCGGTTTATTAAGGCGGGTTAATTCCGCCAGCGCCGGCAATTTTTCATAAAATTCCGGATACCGCGATTTAAACCTGCCGGCTATTCTGGAGGCGGTTGCTCGTAGAAAATTCATGATGGATTAATGCCAGTTCCTCTATAAAGCGTAAGTGGCGAGCGCTACGGTTTTTCCAGCATTTAACCGCAGGGCGCTTCCGCAGATGGATGCTGGGAGGCCCGCCCTGGATGAGTTCACCTTCGTTCATCGGAATCGCAGCAGCTCTAGCTGCGGCACTGTGTCTTAGTGAACACCCAGGGAAACACGGCGCCGGCAACTTTAGCTTGGTGAGGTACCGGGCGCCCGGTTTGTGGGCCGGATGGAGGGTAGCATAAAAGATTTTTAGCGAGAGTAAAAATCGAATATCGAAAATAGGGCTGGTCTGGGTCTTCAGGCATCAAAATTAGCGGCGATCGCCTTAATTTCGTCCGTGGAATCAAGCACTTGTTGCACAATATCTTGAATCTGATCTGGGCAGAGCTGGTATTTGTCATACAGGAACTCAGGCACTTCTTCGTTCGGAGCATCAGTAATTCCATGCTGCCTGAGCAGGCGCAAGGCCAGGAAGATAAGGTTCGGGTAGGCACAGTGGTCGCCATCGTAGTGCGGGTCATGCTGGTAACGAATAGCAATGGCCACTTCTTCGGGCATGTTCCAACTCTGCATTAACCATACACACACCTGTTCCCGCGTAATTTGTAACAGGTGCTGCTCGATTACCATGTGGCTGAGATGCGGGTTTGCTTCCATGTAGCGACAAATTTGTGAAAAGTGGGGAGGAAAAATATGAGCGAGCACCAGGTAGCCAAAATTGTGGAGCAAGCCAGAGAGGTAGGAGAGTCCCTTGCTGGGCTTTAGCTCGGCAGGCACTACCTTCACAATCGCCTCCACCAGGGTAGAACAGAAAATTGACTGCAGCCAATAGGGGGTAGTGCCATCAACTTTGTCCTTTGGCAGATCAAGTGTCTTGCCCAATGCCAA
>JADFOC010000439.1 GCA_022563075.1 Pseudomonadota bacterium | reverse complement strand
TGCAACACCCGACAGACCCTGAAGCCAAGAACCTCTTTCTAGTGACGGTGGATGGTTTGCGATGGCAAGAAGTGTTCCGGGGCCTGGATCTATCCCTGGCCACCAACCGCGAATACAACCAGCGCTCAGAAGCTATCCGTGCACTCTACTGGACCTCCAACGCAGAGGAACGTGCAGAATCGTTGATGCCGTTCCTGCATCATACGGTTTTCAGGAATGGCACGGTGGTTGGAAACCGCGACAAAAACTCCTGCGCGCGAGTCGCCAATGACTGGTACTTCTCCTACCCGGGCTACAACGAAATTCTGACGGAGTTATTGGATGACACACTCGATTCAAACGCGAGGATTCCAAATCCCAATGTAACTTTCCTTGAGCAGCTGAATGCTCGCGAGGGCTATAGCGGCAAGGTGGCTGCCTTCACCTCCTGGGACGTCTTTCCCTACATACTAAATGTCGAACGCAGTGGCTTGCCACTGAATGCGTTTCAGCAGGCCGACCCGGCAGAGACTGAAATGGAACGATTCCTGAATCGCCTGCAGGAAGATATTCCGAGTCCCTGGGAACACATTCGGCTGGATGCATTTACCCAGCACTATGCCCTGTCTTATATCAAAAACCATCACCCACGGATTGTCTATATCGGCTATGGAGAAACCGATGATTTCGCCCATGATGCCCAATACGATCAATATGTGATGGCCGCGAATCGCACGGACAGGTTTATCCAGGAATTGTGGCAACTGATCCAGGATGATCCGTTTTATAGAGAGTCGACCATACTCTTTATTACGGTGGATCACGGCCGCGGCGAAGAGCCAGAAGAGACCTGGCGACACCACGCCAGTAAGCGATCCATTAGCGGGAGCATGCGGGCCCTGGCGCGGTACGAAGAGGGGATCGTTGGTTCCGAGGCGGTGTGGATGGCCGCAATAGGACCTGGCATCCCGGCGCAAGGCCTGGTTAGAACCGGCGACGAGTGTCTTACTTCTGATCGAATTGCGGCAACACTGCTTGAATTATTGGGAGAGGACTACAGGCTTTTCAATCCAGAGATGGGCCTGCCCATGCAGGAATTCTCGAACTGACAGGTCCCCTATTGCATGCAGTGACCGGATTTTCAGCAGTTACAAAGCGTTTTCAACCAACGTGCCTGGCGCCCCTGCGACTGTCACCAAGTCGGGTTCGATAACTGGCACCAGATAATCCAGACACGGCAGCTTAAATGTTTGCGGCAGTAGTCAGGTCTAACCCGGATACTTCACCAGTACGCTCGAAAATTCGGGTCTGGTGCTTGCCTACCAGTCTCTACTTCAACAATTACCTTCATGTTCAACATTTACTGCAATAACACGTTGTACACTCTTGCGCTCGCCTGATTTTCACTTGATTTCTCGCGTTTTGAACGCACCTGCTCGCTGCGACGTAGCTCACGCTATGTTGTGCCCACGAGCACGCCCAAAACACGAAATCTCCGCGCGAAATTTCAGGCAACCGGTGAAATAACCGGGCTAATCAATGACAGTTTTCCGGGCTACAACGCTTTGCGCCGACGAATAATTTCCGTGGTTGAGATGCCTTTAGTATAAGCTACGGTCCGAAATATGCCCATGTCGATGGGGATCCGGTAAATCTCCCGTCGCTTCTCGTCGGAATAGTCATCACCGTGTACTACCAGATCGATGTTGTACTTCTCGATCCAACTGGGGTCGATTATCCACGGCGCGTTGGGAATTACCTCATTTACATACTGACAATTAGCAACCGCAGCGATACGCTCTTGCATCGATTGAATAGGTCTGCGCTTATGGGCCTCGCACACATCATCGGCATTAATTCCGATCATGACATAGTCGCCTAGCGCGCTGACCTGCTGTAGAAACTCAACATGCCCATAATGAAATAGATCGGCCACCATGTCCGCATATACTCGTATCATCGACTCGTTTCCTTTGCTTTTTTAGTAGCCACGCTCATTGGTTGCCTGCATCGCCAGTTGCATAGGCTGTTTCTGGGCGGCGTGTAGGTGCCCGATGGAGCAGTGAATTTCGCCTTTCATTACAACAAAGCTCCAAGCATCGAGCAACCCGCTGAAGTACTGCACACCATCAATCAGCGTGTGGTCAGTTTTCTGTAGAACAACAGAAGTCAGGTCTCCATCTGCACATGTGCAATTGGAGACCTGACCCTGTACTCTCCTAAATAGAGAAAGAATATAGTGCTGAGCTGGTGGTATTTTACATGAAAAATTCATTTGTAAATTGTACGAAGAGAGGGTTTTGTGGATAACTTGGAATATTTACGATGTGTAGACGAAATATTGAACAAAATAGATGAGACCTTAGACGATCTCAATTTGGATATTGATCTTGAAATGGGAGATGGCAAGCTAATCATTGTTTTTGATGATGATCAACAATGCATTCTCAGTCGCCAAAGAGCGACCCAACAACTTTGGCTGGCCGAGCCAGGTGGCGGTTGGCATTATGATCTTAAGGATGGCCAGTTCATCTGCGATAAACGGGGTCTGGAACTTCTCAAGACTCTGGAAATATTGTTATCAGAAAAACTCTCTCAGAAAATATTGCTGACATCATCATCCAACGACTGAAACCCACCCTGACTTTAAACAAACAGCAATAGCATTTTGAGGGGGAGGATCAGGATTGCCTCACTACC
>JADFOC010000438.1 GCA_022563075.1 Pseudomonadota bacterium | reverse complement strand
GGCCATGACACTGATCAATCATCACCAGTACGGCAACGGTGCCTGCATCTTCACCCGTGATGGCGAAACCGCACGCTATTTCACCGACAAGATTCACGTCGGCATGGTCGGGGTCAACGTGGCCTTGCCGGTGCCAGTCGCCAGTCAGAGTTTTGGCGGCTGGAAACGGTCTCTATTTGGTGATCTATATGTGTATGGCCCGGATGCGATTCGCTTCTATACCCGTCGCAAGACCATGACCCAGAAATGGCCGTCCAGTGACAACCGCGAAGGGGTCAGGTATTCCTTTCCAAGTAATTGAAGAAAATCATCTCGAAGCTTGCTCTAGTCATCTCATATCACCTGCTCGCACCCATTCTGGTGAGTTCTCGCCATCATCTTAGTCGCTGATCGGCACGTCGTGGAAATGTCGGAAGACAGATCCACGCCGCGCATCAATAAGTCAGCGGTCGATTCAGCGGTGGTTTATTGCGGCAGGGAAAAAAAACAGTCAAATTAGTGAAGCGGTTCAAAGTTTCCACTTTTAGTTAGCGCAAAAATATCAGATTCGTATACTATGCAGCCGCGGTCCGTCTCGGAAACGAGCAGTTTGTTATCCTACAATTTATAACTAAGCAGCCGATTTTTAATAACATGAAATCGATACGTCTCAACTTTCTGGTACTTATTTCGATTACGCTGGCTGGCTGTCAGCTGGTGGATCACGCTGTGCGCCCCGTGAGCAATCTCTATTGCGATAATTTCCTGGTGTACGATATCTGCGCGCAGGATCTGAATCGGGACGGCGTTGTCGAGTTAGTCTATTTCGAAGATAGCAGAGAGGTGTTCATGTACCGAGACGGAGCCGATGCCGAGATACCGACTGGGTTGGAGATGCATCGTTGTGCCCGGGTGATGGGCGATGATCTGGTGGCAACGACTTCTCGCCTATTTTTTGTCGATGAGACGACCACCTACCTGGCAAGAACCGATATTCGCGGCCAGATGTTGCTTAAGTACATCGCCTTCCTGCCGGGTGTCACGGCTTGCAACATGCGGGCCATGGAAGCTGTCGGTGGCGGCGAAGCCAGCTCCTGATCCTCTACGCGCTGTTAACCAGCGCGCGACTTTCCCAAACTTGATCTAACGCGCCCAAAATTCTTTTCCCTGCCCCTTAACCCCTTTTTCCTGATCTTCGCGATTAATAACACTAACTACACGAATATCATTGAAAATGGAGTCAGGAAAATGCACGCATACTGTAAAAACCGAAACAATACTCGCGAATTAAGGCCACTTTCCCAATACAGGATATTGTTCTATGCCACTCTGGTAAGCGTAATCCTGGTGGGTTGTAACGCCGAGGTTATGCAACCTCAAGTAGCAAAGGGACCCCTGGAAAGAAATGAACAAGTCATCTCAATAACGACGACTGAGCCGATCGATTTAATCAGTGTTCAAAATACCACACCGGCCGACGCTGCTGCTGAAATCAAGCAGGTGGTGTCGGTGAGTGGAGCCAATCTTGGTCGGCAACCCGCCGCGGAAAACTCATCCCTCGCGGTTTCTGCACCGGGTGATACTCGGCTGGTTCGCGAACGAGTGCCCTCTGGTGGACGGATTAACTCTGGACTACTTTATCGAATTGATGCTGATGCAGTGCGGCCCTTCTATGGGCCAAGCCAAAATAGAGAGAATTACCTCGAATTAACCGAAAACTCGGTTAAGTTGGTGAGCGAAGCGCCGGTTTCTACTTTCAGTATCGATGTGGATACCGCCGCCTATAGCAATCTTCGTCGAATGCTCATGCGGGAAGGCAGACTGCCCCCCCACGATGCCATCAGACTGGAAGAGATGATTAACTATTTCGACTATGACTATGCAGCCCCCACTAGTCTGGAGCAGCCATTAGCGGTGCATACCGAGCTGAGCGCATCACCCTGGAATTCGTCTAACCAACTTCTCATGATAGGTATCAAGGGCTATGAGCCGGCACCGGAACAGCGTCCAAACGCCAACCTGGTATTTTTGGTTGACGTTTCTGGCAGCATGCAGGCGCCAGATAAACTGGGGTTGGTGAAACGCTCCCTGAAGCTGCTGGTGGATCAGATGAGTGATGAAGATCAGATTGCGCTTGTGGTTTATGCTGGAGCGGCCGGGATGGTTCTGGATTCCACCAGCGCCGCTGAAAAAACCAAGATTCATAATGCGATCGATTCGTTAAGCGCGGGTGGCAGCACCAATGGCGCCGCAGGCATCCAATTGGCTTACCGCATCGCCGAAGACAACATGATCGAAGGCGGTATCAACCGCATCATCATTGCCAGCGATGGCGATCTCAATGTGGGTGTAACCAGTATCGACGCACTCAAGGAACTCATTCGAAAACATCGCGACAACGGTGTGGCACTGTCGACTCTCGGATTTGGTAGTGGCAATTACAATTATTCTTTGATGGAGCAAATTGCGGACGTCGGTAATGGCAGCGCGGCGTATATCGACTCCCTGAACGAGGCACGTAAAGTATTGATTGAGGAATTGCAGTCTACCCTGTTGATCATTGCCAAAGATGTCAAAATTCAAATCGAGTTTAATCCGGCCGTAGTTTCTGAATACCGATTACTCGGTTATGAGAATCGCATCCTCAATCGAGAAGATTTTGTCAATGACCGAGTCGATGCAGGCGAGGTGGGCGCGGGTCAT
>JADFOC010000437.1 GCA_022563075.1 Pseudomonadota bacterium | reverse complement strand
TGCTTGCCAAAAATGCGTGTGTAGAAAGTGTTGCCGCGCTCGCGGTTAGCCAGAAAATTCGTGAAATGGCTCAAATCGACGGTTCGAAATAAGCCCGCTGCTGGCGTTGGCTCCAGGTTTTCGCAAACTGAACCGAATGCACCGCTGCCACCACAATGGTCTTCGGGTGATAGCTGATAAACTAGACCCTCTATGTCGGCAAAATACAATTCGCGAGTACCTGCGGCAGAGCCTCCGGCATCTGGTCCACGACTGTTGACCCAGGAGCACATAGCCAGGTCGAGTGCAGACTGCCCGGGCACGGGTTTCGAACTGCGGCGCACACCGAATTCGACTAATTGATCGCGGACACTCTCGATATCAAAATTTTCTACGCTCAAGCCAATGTGACTTATTCCTGGTTGCTGACCCGACTGCAGTGGCGACAGGGAAAAGAACCGAGGCCCATCACCTATGCGCAAGCACACGGCAGCGCCTTGACGAGCCTGAATTGGAGCGCCAAACAGATCCTGATAAAACTTGATGGAACGGTTCATATCACGGACCCGGAGGCCGAAACTGTGCAACTTCCGTACCGCCACAGGCGTTGGCGATTGTTGGGCAAAAATTATGGGGGCGCATGCCAGCGCGGGGAAAGCCTTTAGAATACTGCGGCGTAAGCTATTTGCGGGGAGATTCGAGTGGCGTTTTATTATGTTCACGTCTGCTATCCTCGGCGCTGCAAAAATCGGGACATCATAGCCAATAAATTGGGTCAGAGTAAAATTTCTAAAACCGGCAATGATTGCAACTGGTTGCTTTAAAGAATTTTTACTCTGACCCCAATTTAATTACTAATTCTTATCGATGCGGCCTATATCAATTTGCCACTGCTCCATGCCGCCTTGCAGATGTGCCACCTTGTCTATTCCCATATTCTGCAGCGTTTGAGCCGCCAGCGCCGAACGCCAACCCTTGTTGCAATACAGAATAATCTCGTTGACGTCGTCAAACTCCGCCTTATAGTAAGGGCTTTCAGGATCGATCCAGAATTCGAGCATGCCTCTGGGAACGTGCAGTGATTCGGGAATCTTGCCTTCTCGCTTCAATTCCCGAATATCCCTGAGGTCGACTAACAGCACACCTGCTTGCTGCAGTCTTAGTTCTACTTCGGTCGGCGTGAGTGACTGCACCTGATTTTCTGCTTCTGCTACCAGGGCCTTGATTCCCTTTTTTAATTCCAGCATGGCTTGAGACACTGCTCCTTCGAATACAAATTATTTCTGTGCACGATGATCGGATAGGATATTCATCATGCCATAGTTGCCTGCTTGACGGGTATATTCATAAATGCAATCTTTGCGGCAACGAGAAACTCATTGTCAGCCAAGACTTCAGATCCTTCTACCGGAGTAATCGTATTATTAGCGCAGACAACGACGGCAATGAGCTAGCCGGCTTATCCGCTTTTATTGGTGCGGTCATGTTTGCTTCAGCTCGCAAGGTCAAAACGGCGGAATAATCGCAAAAATTAAACCAATTGCTCCGATTTATCAGGCTGCAAACTCGCGGCTCGGTTATCAACTGGTATTCTGTCGGCGTCTTCAGCCTCCATCGTGCCACTTAGTACCCCAAAAGCGGTTTGGCCTGCATGCAGATTATCGAGTATGGTTCAGCATTAGAAGTCAACCAAGTAGTCTACGGTGCATGATTCAGTGTAATTTAAATTAAGCGAGCCTATGGATTCTGCGAATTTTTATTCTAATTTAACGCCGTTTGCGGATTTTGCCGAGGTCACCAATCGGGAAAAATTCAGGGCGCTGCCTGAAGATTGGCTGATCGTGATTGCCGACATCAGCAATTCGACCGATGCCGTAAGCAAGGGCGCGTTAAAGGCCGTCAATATTGTGGGGGTGGCAGTCATTACCGCTATTCGAAACCTAGCCACCCCAATTGAAATACCTTATATGTTCGGAGGAGATGGCGCCAACTTGTGTATTCCACCGCGCATCAGAGACAAGACCCAACAGGCACTGGTGGCTACCCGGCACCTGGCGCAACAGCGCTTCGGTCTCAATCTTCGTATTGGCTTGGTAAGTGTGCAGGAGATAAGAGCAGCCAAATACGATGTTCGTGTCGCTAAGCACCGATTATCCGAATTCTATTTCCAGGCAGCATTCGCCGGAGGTGGTATGGAATACGCCGAAACCATGCTGAAAAAAGTCGGCATTGAGCAACTTGGCATGGTCGATAACATCCCGCCCCATGAGGCTGATTACGATGGTCTGGAATGCCGCTGGGATCAGGTGCCTAGCAAACATGGTGAAACCATTGCGCTGATCGTCAAAGCCATTGGGGATTCTCCAGCGCAGACGGGAAAAATTTATGACCTGGTTATTCAGCAATTGGCATCTATCTATGGTCAGGACGAAAAATGCAGACCGGTGCACGCTGGCGGGCTTCGCCTGAGCTTCAATAGTCAGAAGTTAAGTCATGAGATCAGGATTCGCAACACCGACTTAAGTCCCGACAACCAGCGCAAACATCTGTATCGCCTACGCGGTAAAAACTTGCTTGGCTGGTTCCTCATGCTTTTTCGGCTACGCACAGGAGAAATTCGCTGGGGCCGTTACCAACGCGACTTGATCAGCAATACCGATTTTAAAAAATTCGACGGCACCTTGCGCCAGGTCATCTCGGGCACCCCCGG
>JADFOC010000046.1 GCA_022563075.1 Pseudomonadota bacterium | reverse complement strand
TCCCAATTCAGGTTCCAACCTGCCGAGTGCTGATAGCAGCACGGCCGATTGGGTGTTGAATTTTACCGACTCACTATTGAGAGACTCAGTTTGACCAATGAGTTGCTCGAGTTGCCGCAAACGAGCTTGGTAATCTGCCAGTGTCTCTTTATGCTTCTGCTGGTGTTTGAGCTTTTTCTGCAATGATTGCACGTGCCCCGGTAATTTATTCTCAGTCAGATCGGCGACACGATTTTGTTGTTGGCTAAGATCAGGACCTGCGGTAAATATAATTTCCGTATCACTCATTGATTCAGCAGAATAGGAGGCCGCCATAGTCCAGGTCCTTGAGAAAAAGTTAAATGATCCGTGATGCTCATTAACAGCACTTTATATAGGTTTAGTACGATTACTCTGGCCGCGCCATAGTTTTGACGCCCAATCTCCAATTTGGTGTTGGTTTTTTGAATATGGCATTGTTGCGCCGAGAGAATTATGATGCAGCTATTCGAAGCCTTCTACGGCACACCGTGAGTACTATTTGAAGTGTCACAGCCATCCATAGATCCACTGGTCATCGCGATTTCTTCCCGCGCGCTTTTTGATCTGGACGCTAGCCACCGAGTTTTTGTGGAGGAGGGACTCGATGCCTATCAGAAGTATCAGATCGCACACGAGAATGAACCGCTGCAACCAGGTGATGCCTTTTCCTTGGTGAAGAAGCTGTTACAACTCAATGAACTGCTTGAAGAATCGCCGATCGAGGTGATCCTACTGTCACGCAATAGCGCCGATACGGGTTTACGGATTTTCAACTCGATCCAACACTATTCGTTGGATATTACCCGGGCCGCCTTCTGTGGTGGCGACAGTCCTTATCGTTATATATCCGCCTTCAATAGCCATCTATTCTTGTCCACCGATGGTGCCGATGTGCGCCGGGCGTTGGAGCTAGGGGTGGCAGCCGCTACCATCCTGCCGTCCAACAAAACCACAGCACAGCAGGGCATATTGAAAATCGCCTTTGACGGAGACGCCGTTTTATTTTCAGATGACTCCGAAAAAATTTATAAAAACAGTGGTTTAAAAGCATTCACTGACAATGAACTTGAGGCTGCAAACGAACCCCTCGGTGGTGGCCCTTTCAAACCGATACTGGCTGCCTTGCAGCAAATACAACAGGCATTCCCGCCTGGAGAAGCGCCTCTGAGGACCTGCCTGGTCACCGCCCGTGGGGCGCCGACCCATGAACGGGTGATCCGTACACTGCGGGCCTGGAATATACGCATCGATGAATCTCTGTTTTTAGGGGGACTGGATAAGGGTGAATTCCTGCGGGCCTTCGATGCCGATGTGTATTTCGATGATCAGGAGGGGCACTGTGATTCGGCGCGTAATCATGTCGCGACCGGCCATGTACCACACGGTGTTTCGAATAAGTAATTCCATATTTTCAAATAGATATATCAAAAACTTAATCTAATATCTAACCAATACTATAGTAGGCTCCCAGGCTCAGCAACAGGACTGTCAGGATCCATTGCAAGATCCTATCCGGAACCTGACTACTGACCCGCGTCCCCAGCACTATGGCCGGAAGTGATCCCACTAGCAAACTCGCCAGCAAAACCAGATCCACGTAGCCGCTCGCCAAATAGCCCAGGCCCGCAATGAAGGTAAGCGGTACCGCATGGGCAATGTCGGTGCCGATAATTTTAACTGCCGAAGTGCGCGAATAGATGACCAGCAGTAACGCCGCACCAAATGCGCCAGCACCCACCGAAGACAAGGTCACGCAGGCTCCCAGCAATAAACCCATTATCCAAGTGACGACGCCGCGCCGTTTATGCAGGGCGTGCATCAACAACTCCGGTCGATCTTCGATAGCGCTTTTCCTTAATTTTTCTCGGAAAATCAATATCAAAGCGGTGCAAATTAACATGATTCCGAGACTGGAGGTCAGCAATTCTTCGAATGCCTGGGACTCCTGAAAGCGCTGATTCAATACCAGGGTGTGCAGCAATATTGACATCGGAATGCTGCCCAGGGCCAGAATGCCGACGATCTTCCAATTGACATTACCGCGCCGGTGATGCGACAGGGCGCCCCCTGCCTTGGTGATGGCCGCATACAGTAGATCGGTACCGATGGCAACCGGCGCCGGGTAACCAAATAATAGCAACAGCGGAGTCATCAGAGAGCCTCCGCCGACACCGGTAAGGCCGATCGCGAAGCCCACTCCGGCCCCCGCTAAAATATGCAGCAAGAATTCCATGTTGGTCTACATTTGAGTAGTAGGTGGTGTGTTGTTGGCGCCAGCGAATGCGATTGGAAAAGATAAAGTTATTTATCTATTCTATAAAGGAATATTTTGGCATATTTTTATAACCAGATGTTATATACCTGGTGAAGCTATGCCCGACGGAGGAAGTATGAAACTGCAACAACTGCGTTATATCTGGGAAGTTGCTCACCATGATTTGAATGTCTCCCAGACCGCACAGAGTCTGTATACCTCGCAACCGGGTATCAGCAAGCAGATTCGACTATTAGAAGACGAATTGGGGGTGGAAATATTCTCGCGCAGTGGTAAGCACTTAACCCGGATAACCCCAGCCGGTGAATCGATACTAAAAACTGCCGGCGAGATCATGCGCAAGGTTGAAAGCATTAAATCAGTCGCCCAGGAGTTCTGCGATGAGAAAAAAGGCAGTCTGGCAATAGCCACCACCCATACGCAATGCCGATATGTGTTGCCTCGGGTAATTAGCCAGTTCATTAAGAAGTTTCCAGATGTCGCCTTGCACATGCATCAGGGCACACCCATGCAAATTTCCGAGCTAGCCGCCGACGGCACCGCGGATTTCGCCATTGCCACTGAAGCCATGGAGTTTTATAGCGACCTGGTGATGATGCCTTGCTATAGCTGGAATCGAGCGATATTGCTGCCAAAATCTCATCCTCTTAATCAAGTATCACAGTTAACCCTCGAAGATCTCGCAAGATTTCCACTGGTAACCTACACGTTTGGCTTCACCGGACGCTCCAAATTGGATGAGGCCTTCAATAGCAGAGGCCTGACACCGAAAGTGGTCTTCACCGCCGCAGACGCCGATGTGATCAAGACCTACGTGAGACTCGGCCTGGGTGTTGGAATTGTGGCGAAAATGGCCCATGACCCGGTCGTGGATGATGATCTGGTGGCAATCGATGCCAGCCACTTGTTTGAGCCGAGTGTTACCAAGATCGGATTCCGTAGAGGCTCATTCCTGCGTGGCTACATGTATGACTTCATCGAGATGTTTGCACCGCATCTCACCCGAGACCTGGTTATGGAAACCAGCTACCGGCATTCGAAAGCAGAACTGGATGATTTGTTCAAGGAAGTCGCACTGCCCTCGCACTAGCCTGATGCGCCACTGGCTTAAGCATCTGCATTAATCCGATGATTTCTCTCTGACATTGCCCACATGCAGGCCACATTCCTTGATCGTGGCTTCTTCCCACCACCAGCGCCCTTCGCGTTCATGCTGACCAGGTCCCACAGCTCGTGTGCAAGGCTCGCAGCCAATGCTGGTGAAACCACGATCATGCAACTCGTTGTATGGCACCTCTAACATGCGGATGTGGTTCCAGACATCTTCTGAGGTCCAATTCGCCAGTGGATTTACTTTGACCACCTGATGCGAATCGGTGGAGAACGTGCGGTCAAGCTCGATCACAGCGACTTCCACACGGGTAGGGCTTTGGTCACGGCGTTGCCCGGTAATCCAGACATCCAGTTCGGCAAGCTTTTTCCGGAGTGGTTCGACCTTACGAATACCGCAGCACTCTTCATGACCATCCTGAAAGAAGCTGAACAAACCCTTGGCTTGCACCAACTCTTGCAGTCGCTGGGCATCGGGATACAGGATATCGATGTCTAACTGGTAATGCTCTCGCACTTTCTCGATGAATTGATAGGTCTCTGGATGCAGCCTGCCGGTATCGAGTGTAAACACCGCAGGCTTCGGCTGCAGTTTCCTGGCCATCTCGATCAGCAGCACGTCTTCAGCACCGCTGAAAGAGATGGCACAACGAGGAAATTCATTGCACACGGTGGCCAAGATCTCTCGCGGCCGGCTATGCATGAGGCTGGAGTTTAGATCTTCGATATCCTTGAGTGTCAACATCAATTAGCTCTTCGCGAAATTCCTGCACTGCCATAGCAGCTGGGAGCACATTCTCCGCCATTTATGCGCTTCGGTAAAGTCAGCCATCTCTAAGCAGGATGGTGCATAACCGAGCCTTGTATTAATCGTCTTTCGTCTATGTTCCACGTGAAAAACTTCAATTAATTTAATGACTTAGACAGTCTAAATGGCGCCAAGCCACAAAATGTAGCGGTGTTGATGCAAACTTTATCAATATCTAGTATCAGGAATTATCATCAGCCCGCAATTCACTGTTCCAGTGCCAACATATCTGCTAAATTGTCGCTTTTTTAGTTGCCCCAAGGGAGACGTTATACAACTATGGAAATCGCTTGCCTGGATTTAGAAGGGGTACTCATCCCGGAGATATGGATCGGTTTCGCCGAAAAAACCGGCATTAAGGAGTTGCGCGCGACTACTCGTGATATCGCTGACTATGATGAACTGATGCAACAACGGCTAGGCTTGTTGCGACAGCACCAGCTTGGCTTGTCGGACATTCAGCAGGTGATTGCCACGATGGCGCCGTTTGAGGGTGCGAAGGACTTCATAAATTGGTTGAAAGAACGCTTCCAGGTGATTATTTTATCAGATACCTTTTATGAATTTTCACAACCACTTTTACGTCAACTGGATTTCCCCGCGCTGTTTTGTCATCACTTGGTGGCGAATGCCAAAGGTGACATCGTCGCCTATAAGATTCGCCAGAAAGACCCCAAGCGCCAATGCGTGAAAGCCTTTCATAGCATGAATTTCCGGGTGATCGCGACGGGTGACTCCTACAATGACACCGCAATGCTGGAGGAAGCAGATGCAGGAATCCTCTTCAGGGCACCGCAGAACGTCGTCGAAGAATTTCCTCAATTCCCATCGGTCAATGAATATGAAGAGCTTAAAGCGGAGTTTTGCCTGGCCAGTGAACGCGAAATATCTTGAGAATTTATTTGAAGTTAGCTCTTTAAGGAATTGATAATACTACTTATTTTATGAAAACATTCTTCGTATTCAGCATCGCAATCCGAATCGGCAACGATTGCTCCACCGGCACCGCACAGCAAACTGTCCGGCTGCCATAGCAGACTGCGGATGGTGATATTGCTGTCCATGTCACCGTTGGCACCCAGATAGAATACCGCGCCACAGTAGGCTTGCCGAGGTAGCGGTTCTAATTCCTGAATTATCTCCATCGCTCGCAGTTTGGGGGCGCCGGTGATAGAACCTCCAGGAAAGCAGCTTTCCAGTAAATCCAACGCATCTTTTTGCGCGGCTAGTTCGCCCGATATGGTGCTCACCATATGGTGTACATTACTGAAGCTTTGCAGTTCAAATAATTGATCTGCCTTAATACTGCCAGTCCTGCAGACTTGTCCAAGATCATTTCGCAGCAAATCTACGATCATCAGATTCTCCGCACGATCCTTTTCACTGCTCAGCAATTCTCTCGCCAGTTGCGCATCCTTTTTGCGGTTTACGTCTCTTGGCCGGGTCCCCTTAATCGGTTGTGTGATGACTGAATTTCCTACCACCTTCAAAAAACGTTCTGGCGACAAACTGAGCAGGGCGCCGCTGCCCCAATTGAGATAGGCGGAAAAAGGAGCCGGGCTGGAACGACGCAGCTTAAGATAGGCCGCCAGCGGGCTACCTGAACACTCTGCCTTAAACTGTTGGGTCAGATTGACCTGATAACAGTCACCCGCATCGATGTACCCTTTGATCCGCTTAAACGCCTGGGTGTACCGTTCCCGAGATAACTGATTGATGAAGTTGGAACGCAGCATGAAGTCATCGGGGTAAGGTCCCGCGTCGACGGGACTGCCATCCAGCAGCAGGTCTAGCAGCTTGCACTTAAGCGCCTCTGGGCAAGCGCCATGCAAAACCAGAGCCGTGGTTTGCGCATGGTGATCCACAATCACAGCCCAATGATAGACTCCGACAAAGGCGTCCTGAATCTCGAGGTCGTCCTTTCCTCTTAAGCGGGGGTACCCAAGATAGCCCATGATACCGCCGCCCATACCCAGCGGTTGAGCATGTCCGATATCTTCAGCCAGCTCAGACAGCGGTAGATATTTTTGCTGTAACTGTCTAATCGCCTTGAATAAATTCAGACTGTCGATTTCGATATCTGGATCAGAGCAGCTTGGCTGGCCACGTTCTATTTTGAGATACGCGGTGGGGGCGGCGCTCAGGAGGTCATAACGTGCCGACCCGTCAGCGTGACTACTGCTGTCGAAAAACACCGGCATCTCCAGTGTGGCCAGCGTTGTCATTAGCCGGGCACTGTCACTGAAGTAGCTGAGAGGATAGCTTGATGCCGTGTTTGGGTGGGCTTGCATTACTGGTTTATGCCACCAGCAGACTGCCTTGATTAACCAGCTCAAGGACTAATTCAGACATGCCTGCGAGGCCTATCAGTTCAGAAATTGCCTCATGCTTTAAAACAGTTAGATCACATAGCCGTGAAATTACTGTAACTACTTCCAAAGACAGAGTATGCACCGAGCCATCGGCAAAGAATAACAACCCGGATGCATCACTCAATTCCAGGAATGCAAAGCGTGAAGACGGATTGCGCAGCAGTCGTGCTCCGGCTTCGAGCCGAGCCGTTAACTCTGGTTCAGCCAAGGCATTGCTGAGCGGTTGGATTAGCTCAGGGTATTTTGGTTGAGTCACATAGCAGCCAAACCAGGTCGCAAATTTCGCCTCGCTGGAAAAGGTGCCGAGCAGAGTCTGGAATGCGTGATGCAACGACTGCAGCTCTATCTGACCTGTTTTACCGGGGATCTCTGGCCGATAGTCGGTGTAGCGCTGCGCTGGATCTGCTGCGGCAATCAGCGTATCGCTGAATCCTTCCAGCATCTCCGCCAGCGCCGGCGCTCTGAAACCGATGGAATAACACAGGCTATTGCCTTGCGATACTCCCCAGTGCGCGAATTGTGGCGGCAGATAGAGTGCATCCCCCTTATTTAGAATAAACTCGTCCACCGGCTCGAACGAGGCAAGAATGCCCAGGTCAGTATGCTGCATCAGGACTGAATCCGGCGCGCAGCGCTTACCCACTTGCCAGCGTCGCTGACCCTGACCCTGCAACAAGAATACATCGTAGTAGTCGAAGTGTGGTCCAACACCACCACCCGCCGTGGCATAGGAAACCATCACATCCTCGATCCTCCAACTGGGAATAAAATTAAAAAGTGGCTTAATGGCGGCAACTTTTTCACTCCACTGATCAACAGCTTGCACCAACAAGCTCCATTTCGACTCAGGTAAGTCATCGAATCGGCCGGGCTTGAAAGGACCGTGCTCTAACTCCCAGCTCTCCTCTTCGGCTGCCACCACCAGCCTGCTTTCGACCATTTCTTCACAGGCGAGTCCGGCCAGTTCTTGCGGGCTGATGAGCTCTTTAAACTCGGGGATAAAGCCTGGTAGCAGTACCGGCTGTTTTTGCCAGTACTGTCGAAGAAAATCTTGTGGTTTAAAGTGGTCGCTGAATTGAATCTTGCTCAAATATCTTTAGCCTGCTGTATTGCATTGCCTAGGTATTGTCTGGGAGTCATCTCCAGCAATAAACTCTTTGCAGAATCGGGAATGTCCAGTGACGCAATGAATGCCTGGATAGCCGCCTGGTTGATGGTTTTGCCGCGAGTCAGCTCCTTCAGTTTTTCGTAGGGCTGATCAATACGGTATCGCCTCATCACAGTTTGTATCGGTTCGGCCAGCACTTCCCAGCTGGCATCGATGGCCTCATCTACTGCCGCCGAATTAAGTTCCAGTTTATCCAGTCCTTTCAAGGTTGATCTATAGGCAATCAGACTATGCGCCATTCCGGTGCCTATATTACGTAGCACAGTAGAGTCGGTGAGATCTCTTTGCCACCGGGAAATGGGCAATTTTTCCACGAGGTGATTCATGATGGCATTGGCCATGCCTAGATTGCCTTCTGAGTTTTCGAAGTCAATGGGATTGACTTTATGTGGCATGGTGGAAGAGCCCACTTCACCGGCCATGGTTTTCTGGTTGAAGTAAGAGAGTGAGATGTATGACCAGATGTCTCGATCGAAGTCGATTAACACGGTGTTGAATCTGCAGAGCGCGGCCAACAGCTCGGCGATGTAGTCATGGGGTTCAATCTGGGTGGTATAGGGATTCACCACCAAACCCAGTTCCTCCACAAAATCCTTCGAAAAGTTCACCCAATCCACTTCCGGATAGGCTACTAGATGCGCGTTGAAGTTGCCGACGGCACCATTGATCTTGCCCAGGATTTGATTCGAAGAAAAGTGCTCGAGCTGGCGTTTGAGTCGATGCACCACATTCGCAAACTCTTTGCCCACCGTAGTGGGTGAGGCCGGCTGGCCGTGGGTGCGGGCCAATAACGGCTGAGCTGCATAGGCGTGGGCCAGGTCGGTTAATTTACCGATGAGCGCTTGCATGGCCGGGACCAGTACTTGCTCACGACCATCTTTGAGCATGAGTGCATAGGCCAGGTTATTGATGTCTTCCGAGGTGCAGGCAAAGTGTACGAATTCAAGCTGAGTGCTCAGCTGAGATTCTGCGCCGAGTTTTTCCTTGATAAAGTACTCCACCGCCTTCACATCGTGATTGGTGGTCGCTTCAATTTCTTTAATACGCTCCGCATCTTGCAAGGCAAATTCAGCCACCAGTCGATCAAGATATTGTGAGGCGCCAGGGTCAATCGGGTCCAGTTCTGGAATTTGTGGATCTGCTGCCAACTTAAGCAGCCACTTGACCTCCACCAACACTCGATAGCGCATTAGCGCAAACTCACTGAAATAGGGGGCCAGATCCTCACATTGATGGTGATACCTGCCATCCAACGGCGAGATGGCCAGCAGCGGGCTGGCTACATTATTTCCCATGACGACTCCTAAACTGGTGCGATGAGCTTGCGCCGAATATTGCCGGCTGTTTCCTGAATTCTTTTTCTATAAAAAATCAGGCGCCAACGGCGACCACCAAGCTGATACCACAACACAGCAGATCGGATACCCGCCAGCAGCAATGCCCGGATCTTGTTAGCGACATCCGTGTTTTTCAGATTATCTATTTCCCCTTGTACCTG
Organism: Pseudomonadota bacterium; assembly: GCA_022563075.1. GTDB lineage: Bacteria > Pseudomonadota > Gammaproteobacteria > Pseudomonadales > Pseudohongiellaceae > UBA9145. The sequence continues at coordinate 1,165 of JADFOC010000046.1, read as the reverse complement.
GATGCGATATGGCAAGGTGCTGATTGTATCCTGATATAGATCGGCTAGCTGCTCATATGTGTGATCCTGTTGGTACTGAATGTCTCTATCGGCATCCTCTTCCAATTCAGTGTCGCTGAGAATTTGCAGCGGGGAGATGACCTTCAGGCTTTGGCGAATTCGTCTCTGCATCACCTGGTCGTCGTCCAGTTTATTACGCAGCAGCAGCATACCGAGTGTGTATCTCACCAGTTCAGCATTTTCTCGTAACCGATCATTGCTAAAAATGCCCTGCAAGGTTTTCAATCCCAGGCTCAAGTTACTGATGCTCGGATATACATCGCGCACCGACGCTGGGTTTAACACCAGCAACGGATTGATACTGGCAGCCATTTCGGTCTGGGATGCCTGTCCTTGGAAAGCCAGATTATTAACTAAAATCGAACATTGGGCGACCGCGGCCAGTGCGATGTTCTGAAACTCCCAACGGCTAAAGTCATTTGAGGTATTGTTCAATTATTGCCCCTCCCAAACATCGGTCATCCAGATAAAACACCACATATTGTCCCGGGGTCACCGCGCGTTGTGGTTGATCAAAGCGTACCTGGATCAGATTATTTTGTGCCTCGGAAACCGTACAGTGTTGATCGGCTTGTCGGTAACGAATTTTAGCCATACAAATCAGGGGTAGTTCGGGTCCAGGACGGTTGATCCATGTCGGCGCCGATGCAATCAGCCGAGTAGAAAATAAGTCTTCATTTTCATTGCCTTGCGCAACAATCAGGACGTTACGCTGCATATCTTTGGCCACGACATACCAGGCAGCTTCGGCGCGGTTGCGCACTCCGCCAATACCCAGACCCTGTCTTTGACCATAGGTGTAGTACATCAAGCCAGCGTGCTTGCCAACCGAATCACCATCGCTGGTCTCGATATTACCAGGCTTGGCGGGCAAGTACCGTTGCAGAAAATCTTTGAATTTACGCTCACCGATGAAACAGATTCCGGTGCTGTCCTTCTTGTCATGGGTAATCAGCCCACGACTGGCGGCAATACTTCTGACCTCGCTTTTCGGCAACTCTCCCAATGGAAACAAGCTGTTGTGCAAACAACTTTCATTAACTTCACACAAGAAATAACTCTGATCCTTGCGGCTGTCCCGACCCTTCAGTAGATAAGTGCCCCT
>JADFOC010000436.1 GCA_022563075.1 Pseudomonadota bacterium | reverse complement strand
AATGTAGTTGATAACACCAGCCACCGCTTCTGCGCCATACAGTGCCGAGGCACCGTCCAGCAGTATGTCTATTCTAGCGATAGCAATCTGTGGATAGGTGTTATTGGCATCACCAAATAACAAACGATGGCCATCCATCAAATCCATGGTGGCGCCGGCGCCGAGGCCGCGTAAGTTAGGCTGGGTGAATGGCGTGGTGTCGCCCAAACTGGTACCCGATGACGCGCTCAGATTGAACAGAATATCCCCCATATTAACTGTGCCAGCTTCTTCAATATCCACTGCAGTGATTATAGTCAGGGGTGATGCTTGATTGAAATTGTCGCGTCGAATAAACGACCCGGTAACAATGATTTCTTCTACCAGGGTGTCGTTACTTTGCTGTGCCGACGCATAGAAGGGGAGGGCCAACGAGGCAGCTATGCAGGCTTGAATAGCAAAACGCAGGTTCCTCCTTTTTGGGTAAGGCAGTTTGTACATAGTCATTCTCCATTGATGTATTACAAGTTCGAGCTCGCACACTTTGTAGGAACTACGAGCCAGTAACCATGGTATGAAAGGAAAAGGTTCATCCAATGGCTAGGAATAATTTCCAAATCAGATCGGAATAAGGCAACCTTTCCATCCTTGTTTTTTTTACGATACCACCAGGGTTTCACCCAGATATAGGGAAACTCAGAAATACACCGTAAAATCAGTCTAACACAATACATGCGGTTGTTAAGTGCGCATTCGAAGTAATGCTTACCAGGGTTTTAACTGCTTGTCTCAATAGTTTTTATCGCACAAGAAAAGCCAATAACTGTATCCAAGAGATCGCTGAAAATCTAATGTGAACAGCATTAATATTTCAGTCATTAGGAATATGTTCTGTTGCTATCGGAAGCGATAATCCAGCGGGTAATAATACCGCATGGTCATCATCTCGCTGTTGCGAAAACGCCTGTTTATAAGGGCTGGACGGAATACTAAGGCTTGTACCTCGCGCAATAACTCGGCGCGATTCGACTGCTCTGGCGGCACGTGTTGCAGCACACTTAGACGTGAAGCCTTGCCTGACGTGTTTACCCGAAAGCGCACATCGCCATGCAGATCGGCTAGTTCGTCCGACAGACTTACTCCGCGGGCAGTGGGCATGGTTACACCAAGTAATGATTCAGACCAGGCGATGAAATCGGGCAGGCGCGTCAGTTTTGTGTGCTCACTATCTGTATCTATTGGTTCAAAAGTCGTGGTTTGAATACCGAGCGAAAGCTCGATCGATTTTTCAAAACTCTCGGTAAATTCTGTCACCGGAAGCAATGCCGGTGTCTCGAAATAATGTTCGACGAGTTCAGCCGCATAGCCCAAAGCAATTAGATTCTCCCTGGCTTGCAGATACGTGCTTTGTGCTCTAGCAAGTGGACTGCGTTTGCCGATGACATTTAACCCATCCTTCAGCAAAATGCGCCAGTCAGCCAGGTATATTGCCGCCATCACTTTTGCCTCAGAAACAACATCATCCGGGCTATCGTAGCTGTCAACTATTTGTTCCAGCAAGCCCATGCCTTGCCTTAGTTTGTACTCGAATTCCCTGGGATAAAAACGGGCAAGGCCTTCGATAGGTCTGAGTGCGCCCAATGTAGAGGTTTCGGTGAGCACCCTGGTTCCAGTGCGGCCACCCACGGCCATGGTGGCAGAAAAATAGTAGAGCGAGAGAGCCTGCCGGTATAAATACTTGTTAAGCTGGGTCGAATTCGGCTGTAGTTGAGATTGTGCAATATCAACCAGTCTTAGATTAATATCGTGGGCTTTTAACAGGTGCATCGCTCTATTGTCTTCATCGTCACGGGCAATCACCGTCCAATGCCAATCACTCACCGCCTGCAGCGATTGCAGAAGTTCCTCCGGTTGATCCTTATAGCTGTACCGGTACAGCTCGACCAAATAATCGGTTCTATCGTTGGCTTTGTCCCAGTCGTCGGTTCGACTAGCGATATTGATGGCTAACTTGAGGAGATTTAGGTGATGGAGATTAAATAGTCCATCGTTGATTCTGCTGATTTGTATGCCGCGATCGATAATCTGCTCGGCTTCGGAATATATATCAGCATCCACTAGTGCTTGCGCCAGCGACGCTAGGGGCTCGAACAATTCTCGTGAATAAGCGCCTGAGCGTGTTTCGATATCTTCGAGGTTTTGCTTGTAGTCGGCTACCGTGGTGAGTAAGTCGATGGTACTTTTATTGTCACTCTGCTTGTCGTCCGCAACGATGACTGACTCCGCTGCCGTCAAGTTGTCCAGTGCCAGCAAACAGCAAACCACGTGAATAAGAAACAGCTTGGTAATTCTAGGCATCATCGGGCAGGCGCTCGATGGCATCCAAAGCGAATAGTGCGGCGATAGCTCATTTGTCTTCTTAGCATTAGCTATCTCGCATAAGCCTTGCTGAAACCATTGCGGCTATTTGTCACAGTGAATGAACCGTCCGCTTGTGCTGATACTTTGAGCCAATGCGCTTCACCATCATGCCGGGGTGCAGGTTCAACTCCTGGCCCCCTTGCGGCACCCTGACGCGGCGCAATCGGCATAGTGGATTGCACCTCATCGACGAGATTTGAAATAAATAGACCTGGCACCGTGTATTCCTGGCCGCTCAATTGAGAAAAATGTAATTGCCACAGATCCTCCAGTCCGGGAGCCGAGTGAAGTATCTGCATGGCAGCCGGC
>JADFOC010000435.1 GCA_022563075.1 Pseudomonadota bacterium | reverse complement strand
CGGAAATTGCTCCAATCAGAATGAGGGTCGGTCCGACAAGGGCTCCTCGTGCGAGCAACAGGACACCACGCAATAATCCGTCGATATTTCGGGCGGCGATTAAGAACAGCACGAGCTGGAAAAATCGCACAAATGATGACTGGCTCCAGAGCGGGGCCGATTTCGATGTCGACCCACTGGGTTCCGCTGTGGTGGGAACCACTGCGGAGAATTGGATTAGTTGGGATGTGACATCGGCATTGCGTGCATCGCTAGCTGGCAGATTGCCCAATGCAGGGCTAATTCTGCTGCCACCCTCAGGAACGGACAATATCAAATTTTATAGTTCAAACGTGGATGCGGCATCAGATCGACCTAAATTAGTGATCGACTATGCCTGTGAATGCGGTCAAACCTGCCCGGGTCTATAGCAGTGCTCATAGGTTGATGGTCAGGAATGAATTGCGTTTATTGCGTAGTTAATAGTTGTAATGCAAAGATTTTTGGAAAAACCTGGATGAACAAATTAAGTAACTTCATAGCGTCACTGAAGTCTCATCGCAGAGCTGTAGGTGCAATTGGATTTGAAATAATGCGAGAATCAGTAAATCTCGTGCAGATGAACCCCAACGCAGGGAAACCCACTATACGCGCAGCCGCTCTGATACCGTTCAAACTCTCGCGCGACGAACTGATAGACAATCCCAAAACACTTAAAGATTTGTTAAAACCAGTATTCAAACAAACCGGTTTTTCTAAAAAAGAAGTGGTTACTTGCCTGCCCCCCAGTTTTTTTAAAGTGTTGCTAACCAGTTATAAGCCTGGCACTGGAATCAGCGACGATGAAGCCATTGTTGAAGCCATCAAAGAGCGCGTAGACGGAGATCTATCTGATTACATCCTGGATTTCATACCCGTGCGTACAGCCGATAATAGTGAAGAGAAGCTGGCCCTGGTTTCTGTTTCGCCCCGGGAACAAGTAGTTCGATACCTTGAGTGTCTGCGTAAAGCTGGCCTTAAAGTAGCTGCTCTGGAAATAGGACCAATTGCACTAAATCGTCTGTTAGGATTGCTGGCAAGCGAAAATGATTATGAGAATACCTTGTCAATAAATTTCGGAGACACCAGTAGCTACTTGTCTGTACACGGAGGTAGACGCTTGCTACTGGATCGGGAAGTCAATATCGGAGAGTCTCAATTAATATCAGAACTCAGTCACGCCCTGGATATCGACGAGGCGCTGGCACGCAGGGTTCTTCATCGCGATGGCATAAGTGTCGATTCCAAAAACGATGATGACCAGGCAGAAGGCTCTGACTCACCTGTTGCGGCCGATGAAAACAAAATCAGTCAGAAAGTGCTGGAGATACTAAAACCCCAACTACTAGCCATGGTGGCAGAAATCAACAAAGCCACGGTCTATGCGGCATCTCAGTCCCGTGGCAAGCCGGTAAGTCGAATTTACATTCTTGGCAGTGTAGCTCGCTGGCCCAATGCCGATAAGTTATTTAGGAGTCTGGTAGATATTCCAATAAGCGTGCTGGATCCCATAGCTAATTACCAACCGATGAAGGCAAAACTGATGATTCCCGAGCAATACAACAATCAATGCCTGGGAGTAGCTACAGGTCTTGCATTAAGGGAAATTTGACACTATGGCCGATATTGATCTGATCCCCGCTGATTATCGAGAAAGAATCTCATCGCAGCGGTCAATTAAGTTAAGCCTCGCCATCGCTGGCACCATCCTGCTAATTGCCGGCACGGTGATTCTGGGGCTGATCACAATGCAAAAAAAGGCTCTACGCACGACAGCATCTTTAACAACACAGTATGCAGTCACCGAACAAAAACGAACCCAACTTACCTCCCTGGATGAACAACTTTCTGATCTGCAAGAACAGGTCGAAACTCTCAGGAGATTAAGAGGGGGCGGCAGGGTCACTGAACTATTCTCCGCTCTTGACAATGCTCTGGATAAAACTGATATCCGTCTTCTGGATTGGGATCTGTATCGCAATGCCAAAACAGCAACCTCCCGGGACAAGGTGGAAGCACATACTTTCAGCTGGGAATTACCGCCACGATACCGCGACGCCCAGACGGAGTTTTGGCACGTAGACATGCAGATACAAATTCGTGGCCATGCTCTAAACTATGCTTCCGTAGCGGATTTTGTCAACAATATGCTCGCTCAACCCGAGTTTGAAACGGTAGAAATAATTCGCACAAAGTTAACTGAAATTGATGGTCGTAATTATGTCGAATTCTCCATCAACGCCAAAGTGAATAGTAACAAGATGAGCTAATGCCAGAGCCAAATGACAACAATCTCAACCCATCCAGCTTGAAATTTGCTATTACTGCTTTCATGGGATTGTTGATCCTGGCCCTTGGCCTATATGGAGTAAAACCTAATTATCTAAAGTATGAAGAGCTTACCCGTAACAATAGCGAAGTCGAGGATTTTGTCGCCAATTTGGACAAGTTTAATAGTGATATCGAATCACGCTATCGCAGGTTATCTGATTTGGAGAATGAGTTACTTCACTTGCAGGGCGGAGTCAGTTCAAAACAGATTGAGAGCCATATAGTACAGGTTTTACAGAACATCTCCTGGTCTCAAAACGTTGCCTTGCTCACGGTTATTCCTAATGCAACCCGTAAAATATTTGATTTCGATGCACTTCGTTTTGAGGTGACTTTGTCAGGAAGTTACTTTAATTTGTATGCA
>JADFOC010000045.1 GCA_022563075.1 Pseudomonadota bacterium | reverse complement strand
CGTCGGTCTGCAGGCGTTCCCAAAGCTTGGCCCGATCGTCGATCGCGAGGGATCCGCCGCACCTTTGTTCGAGCATCAAATCCCAGTTCGAGAAATGGGACGCCGCGTGACGGGTCGCATCAAGGGACGGGCTTGACGCCGAAAGAATTCACGCTTGAAGAAACGACAAAGGTCTGGTTATGTATGTGCAAGCACACGAAAAATAGCCCGTTTTGTGATGGGGCACATAAGGCGTTGTAATTAAATGACTATTCCTTCGTTTGATCGGTCATATGATGTCATTGTCATTGGGGGAGGCCACGCGGGCTGCGAGGCAGTCTTGGCTGCATCAAAAATGGGTTGTAGAACGCTCCTTCTCACTATGGCGATCGACAAGATTGCTCAAATGTCCTGCAATCCAGCGATTGGAGGTATGGGTAAAAGCCATCTCGTTAAAGAAATTGACGCACTGGGCGGCGCCATGGCTCTGGCCGTAGACCGCGCGGGGATACAGTTTCGAGTGTTAAACGCAAGCAAAGGCCCTGCGGTGCGGGCTACGCGGGCACAAGCCGATCGCGTGCTTTACCGGGCCGCAATACGGCACATGCTCGAAAACCAGGACCACCTCACTCTGTTCCAACAAGGGGTAGATGATCTTCTGATTGAATCCGGCGAAGTGCGTGGCGTCGTAACGCAAATGGGATTAGCGATCAGGGCTGCCAAAGTAGTGCTCACGACAGGCACGTTTTTAGGAGGAAAAATCCACATTGGTTTGGAAAGCAGCACTGGCGGCAGAGCAGGAGATCAACCGGCCATCGATTTAGCCAACCGGCTACGAGAATTACCGTTTAGAGTAGGCCGGTTAAAAACGGGAACCCCTCCCCGCATCGACGCAAGGACGGTAGATTTTTCAGTCATGCAGATACAGGAGGGGGATAAACCAACCCCAGTCATGTCCTATCTGGGACAGGCAGCAGATCACCCGGCGCAAATAAATTGCCACATAACCTCCACCAATGAGAGTTGCCATGAGGTGATTCGAAACGGTCTAGATCGATCGCCAATGTATACGGGCGTCATTGAAGGGACCGGGCCGCGATATTGTCCTTCGATCGAAGACAAAGTCATGCGGTTTGCGGACAAAACATCGCATCAGATTTTTGTCGAACCGGCGGGACTCAATACCAATGAGCTATATCCCAATGGGATATCAACCAGTTTGCCTTTCGATGTACAAATACAAATGGTTCGAAAGATTAAGGGTTTTGAAAAAGCACACATAACTCGACCGGGTTATGCCATCGAGTATGATTTTTTTGATCCCAGAGATTTGAACTATTCGCTTGAGACCAAGTTTATCCAAGGCCTCTATTTTGCCGGTCAAATCAACGGCACCACCGGTTACGAAGAAGCAGCAGCGCAAGGCCTGCTGGCCGGTCTGAATGCCGCACTGGCGGTGCGAGGAGAGGACTCCTGGTGTCCTCGACGAGACCAGGCCTATCTCGGAGTGCTGGTTGATGATCTGATTACTTTAGGCACCAATGAGCCCTATCGTATGTTTACCAGTCGTGCGGAATACAGACTTACTCTCAGAGAAGACAATGCCGATCTGCGATTAACGCAGATCGGTCGAGACCTGGGTTTGGTGGGTGATGAACGCTGGCAGTTCTTCAATGAGAAGCAGGAAAAAATAGAGCAAGAACTGAATCGACTGAGGAATACCTGGGTACAACCCAATACCAATAAAGCCGAAAGGGTCAATCGTCTGCTAGAGAAGCCCATGGCAAGAGAGTATAACTTGGCAGATTTGATTGCCCGACCGCGAGTAAATCATGGAGCACTCTGCCGTGCGGTTAACGATGAAGATCAACCCGATCGAGAAATGAAAACCTTAGACGCGCAAGTCTTTCAACAAGTTGAAATTCAATTGAAGTACCAGGGTTATATTGATCGACAACAGGGCGAAATCGAGCGCTTAAAGAAACAGGAAGACACCAAGTTGCCCACCGATTTTGGGTATGAACACATGCAAGGCCTGTCGAATGAGCTAAAGCAGAAACTGATTGAGGCGAAGCCTGAAAACATCGGCAGAGCTTCAAGAATTCAAGGGATGACTCCCGCAGCCATTTCACTGTTACTAATTTATCTAAAAAAATACCAGGCGGCGATTCGAAAAGCCGGTTAATGCATGCAGCCAAATGTTGCGGGTAGAAAGTCGTGCCTCAATCTTTAGACGAGGAACTGGAGCAAGGCCTCCTTGAGTTGGGGCTCGAATGTAATGGCCGGGTTTTAACTCCTTTACTGGATTATTTACGCTTACTCGAGAAGTGGAATTCAAGCTTCAATCTCACTGGTGATACTGACATTGATTCTATGGTGTCACGCCACTTGCTGGATAGCCTATCGATCAATCCGTACTTAGAAGGAATCAGATTTGTAGATATAGGCACGGGTGCAGGTTTACCGGGGATTCCGTTAGCAATTCTAAATCCACAAAAACAGTTTGTATTGATCGATAGTAATGGCAAGAAGACCCGATTTCTGTTTCAGGTCAAGCTAGCCCTCAACTTGACCAATGTCGTGATAGAAAATTGTCGGGTGGAGCACTATCAAAGTACGCAGCAAATTGATATGGTGATGTGTCGGGCATTCTCTTCTTTAGAGGACGTGATAGCAAAATCACAGCATCTGATCGCAAAGGGTTACAAGCTGCTGGCGATGAAAGGTCGCTATCCAGAGCAGGAAATTAGTCGCTTGCCGGCTGAATTCGAAATCACCAAGATAGTGAAATTGGAAATACCCGGCAGTGATTCGCAGCGACACCTGGTCGAAGTGATTCGCAAATAGATCTTGGAGATAGACTCAGGTAATCGCTCGGTAGACAGCGAATGAGTAGAAATTTGGAATATTAAAGTGGGCAAAGTATTAGCAATAGCCAACCAAAAAGGTGGTGTCGGGAAAACAACCACATCGGTGAATCTCGCCGCATCGTTAAGAGTCACTCGCAAAAAAGTACTGTTGATCGATCTTGACCCACAGGGTAATGCCACCATGGGAAGCGGCATCGATAAGAATCACTTAGACGAGTCGATTTACGAACTACTTTCTCAGGAAACAAACTTCGATGCGGTGGTGGTTCGAGCCGAGGCTGCAGAATATGACCTGTTACCGTCTAACGGTGATCTGGTTGCAGCAGAAATCGAATTAATGAGTGCCGAAAACAGAGAGTTCCGACTCCGCCATATCATCGAGCCAATTAAGCACCGCTACGACTATATTGTAATTGACTGTCCGCCCTCATTGAACATGCTCACAATCAATGCTTTGGTGGCTGCAGATGGCGTAGTCATACCCATGCAATGTGAATACTATGCACTGGAGGGCTTGTCGGCATTGATGGAAACAATCGGGGCCATCAGGGACAGATTCAATCCGACTCTCAAAATCGAAGGAATATTGCGCACCATGTACGACCCCAGGAACAAGTTGACCATAGAAGTGAATGGCCAGCTTTTCAATTATTTCGGGGACACAGTTTACCGCACCGTCGTGCCGAGAAACGTACGCTTGGCAGAGGCTCCAAGTTTTGGTAAACCGGTGATTAAGTACGATAAGCAATCGAGAGGGGCAATTGCCTATCTGGCTCTGGCTGGAGAGCTTTTGCGACGAAACGACGAAGCGGCAGCTAATGCGTCCGGATAATCGAGATTACTGCCCGACTACTTGCGCCCAGGTGTGAGATGAAAGATAAGAAAAAGCTAGGCAGAGGCCTGGATGCACTTTTGTCCACCAGCAGCACCGAGACAATGGCCAGCCTGCTTGGCAAACCCAAAGACCGTTCCACTCCGGCGATTAAGAATAGAGACGGCGAGCTCATACATATTGCTATAGATTTGGTGCAGCGTGGTAAATATCAGCCAAGAACTGACATGCACGAAGTCGCGTTAGAAGAACTGGCCAACTCGATTAGAATGCAAGGTGTATTGCAACCCATTGTAATTCGGCCTATTTCTTCAGAGAAATACGAAATCATCGCAGGAGAAAGGCGTTGGCGGGCTAGCCAAATGGCAGGTCTGGATACCATTCCCGCCATCATCAAGCCGGTAAACGATCAGTCTGCCATCGCCATGTCGCTTATCGAAAACATCCAACGAGAAAATCTAAATCCCATCGAAGAAGCGATGGCGCTAAAGCGCCTGCAAGATGAATTCGAACTTACCCAACAAGAGGTCGCCGATGCTGTGGGTAAATCCAGAGCCACGGTGACCAACCTGATTCGTCTGATTGGCCTGAGCATCGACGTGCGCGGAATGCTGGAACGTGGCGATCTGGAAATGGGTCATGCTCGTGCCTTATTGTCATTACCTGACTTGCAGCAATCTGAAGCGGCCCACACGGTTGTACGCCGAGGCTTTTCGGTGCGGCAAACAGAGTCTCTGGTGAGGCGCTTGATCGCGGGTGGCGGCTCGGCCAAGGCAAGCAGGCTAGTGGACCCGGACATAAAAAGTCTGGAAGAAAATCTGGCGGACAAACTCGGCGCCAAGGTAATGATTCAACATACCGCCAAAGGAAAGGGAAGACTTATTCTAAAATACAATTCCTTAGACGAACTTGACGGTATTCTTTCCCATATTAATTGATATTCTGGTGTAGTTGATTAGGTTCCGCAAAGTCCCTATAATGCGCGTGCTTTGGTGATCACCACTAAGATAACAGGCGTTTATTGCAGGTGCAGTTAGGGTGCTGAGCGAGATGCGCAGCTAGGCTAGAATGTCGAATTTGAAAGCCCCTCCAGTATATAAAGTGATCGTGGCGCAACTGATGACAGCAGTCGTCCTTGCCGCCATTTCTCTGTTGTTTTCAGGCATTATCATGGCCTACTCGGTTTTACTGGGGGGCTTGATTAGCACATTGCCAAACAGTTATTTCGTATTGCATGCATTCAGATATCAGGGTGCGCGCAACGCAGAAAAAGTGGTTAAGAGTTTTATCAAGGGTGAGCTCGGCAAGATTGTTATCACCATAGTGTTGTTTGCACTCAGTTTCACCCTGATCACCACTTTGAACGAATTAGCCTTAATTCTTGGGTTTATAGCCACTCATTTTGTGGGCGTAATGATGTCTGGGATGATGCATTACACCCCGACTGGCAATAATACTTAAAGTCTTTCTATCTAGAGTCTTTACATGGCAGAGTTAGCAGACGCGGCTCACGCAGTCGCGGAACATGGCACTGAAGTTCTCACGGTGCAAGAGTACATTACTCATCATTTGGCCTATTTAACCTACGGCAGATTCCCCGATGGTCATTGGGGTTTGGCCCTCACTCCCGACGAAGCTATGGAGATGGGCTTCTGGTCAGTCCATGTCGACACACTGGGATGGTCTATTTTCATCGGAGCAGCCTTTCTGCTGTTTTTTCTCTATATCGGTAAGAAAGCCACCACCGACACGCCCAATGGCATGCAGAACTTTGTGGAGATGATCTTTGAGTTCGTCGATGCGCGCGTAGCAGAGGGCTTCAACGGCAAAAATCCACTGATCGCGCCGTTGGCGCTCACCATATTTGTCTGGATTATTTTGATGAATACCATGGATCTGGTTCCGGTAGACTGGATCACCGGACTGGCCTCGCTGATAGGTGAGCATGTGTTCGGCCTGGAGCATATGGCCTTCAAGATAGTGCCCACCACCGATGTCAACATAACGGTGGGCATGTCGCTCAGCGTATTTGCCCTAATTCTTTACTACAGCATCAAGATGAAAGGGATCGGCGGCTTTCTCAGTGAGCTGGCATTTCACCCCTTCGGCAAGTGGATGCTACCGTTCAATCTAATTATTGAAGTTCCCACATTATTGGCGAAACCCATCTCTCTGGGGCTGCGCTTGTTTGGCAATCTGTATGCGGGCGAGCTGCTGTTTCTACTGATTGCTTCTATGCTTGGGATTGTCCAATTACCCGCACATTTTGTTTGGGCGGTATTTCATCTGTTAGTGATACCGCTGCAGGCGTTTGTATTCATGATGTTGACCATCGTCTATCTCAACGCCGCGCACGAGTCAGTACACGATCACTAATCGAACTAATCATTATTTGAACTGATCAAAATCTGGAGGATAAAAATGGAAATGATATTGGCTTTTACGGTACTGGGGGTTTTGCTGGTACTGGGAATGGGTGCGTTGGGCACGGCGATTGGTTTCGGCATTCTGGGAGGAAAATTCCTGGAAGGTTCAGCCCGTCAGCCGGAGCTGGCCGGTAAACTTCAAACCAGCATGTTCCTGGTAGCCGGCTTAATTGACGCGGTCACCATGATCGGTATCGGCATCGGCATGTGGTTTACCTTTGCCAACCCGTATCTTGATACCTTACTAAGCCTGGGTGGCTAGTTCACAACGTCTAGTTCATAAAAACGAACTACGGGAGATAGTGCCGTGAATTTTAATTTAACCTTCATTGGACAGTCGATTGCCTTCTTCGTGTTTTGGTGGTTTTGCCAAGCCTATGTCTGGCCGCTGTTTGCCAACATCCTGGAAGAGCGGAAGAAGAAGATAGCCGACGGACTGGAAGCCGGCGCTCGTGGCCAGAAAGACCTCGAGCTGGCACAAGCAAAAGCCACTAAGCAATTAAAAGAGGTGAAAGTGCAAGCGGCTACCATTATCGATCAGGCAAACAAGCGTGCCGCACAGATTGTGGATGAAGCGAAGGATCACGCGAAAGAAGAAGGCCAGCGAATTATCGTGGGGGCAAAAGCCGAAATTGATCAAGAAATTAATCGGGCCAAGGAAGCATTGCGCGCACAAGTCTCCTCCATCGCAATTGCTGGCGCCGAAAAAATATTGGGGTCCTCGATAGATCAGGCGGCCAATGAAGAGATGCTTAGCCAATTGGCCGCAGAACTTTAAGCGGCAATTACCCCCGAAACGGCGAAAAGACACCAGATGGCAGAACTAATTACCTTAGCAAGACCTTACGCCAAAGCGGCTTTTGATGTAGCGATGGTCGAAAGTGGCCTGGAGAAATGGTCAAAGATGCTGGCCATTCTCGCGCGCGTAGCGGATCACGAAACTGTCGCAACGATGCTGTCTTCACCCTCGTTAGTGGCAGAGCAAATGGCCCAGTCGCTGATTGACGTCTGTGGCGACGAAGTTGACAGCAAAGGACAGAACTTTATCCATTTGCTTGCCGAGAACAAGCGCTTGAAACTGTTGCCAGAAATTTCCTCTCTGTTTGAAATTCTGAAGGCCAACCAGGAGAAATCGGTGGACGTCGAAATAACCACGGCGTTTGAAATCAGTTCAGAGGTTGCAGACAAGTTGGCCAAGGCACTGAGAACACGCTTACAACGCGAAATAAACTTGGCGACCCGCGTCGATCAGAGTTTGATTGGTGGCGCCGTAATTCGGGCCGGGGATACGGTCATCGATAGCTCCGTTCGCGGTAAATTGTCGAAACTAGCGGAATCAATGAACTCCTGAACAGGTCAGGAATAAGGAAAAAAGTATGCAACAACTGAATCCATCAGAAATCAGTGAAATTATCAAACAGCGTATCGATGATCTCGATGTCTCGGTACAGTCGAAGAACGAAGGCACCATCGTCAGCGTAGCCGACGGCATTATCCGTATTCACGGTTTGGCCGATGTGATGTACGGCGAAATGATCGAGTTCGAAGGCGGGCTGTATGGCATGGCCCTGAACCTGGAGCGGGACTCGGTTGGGGCGGTGGTATTAGGGGATTACTTAACCCTGACCGAAGGCCAGACCTGTCGTTGCACGCAGCGTATCCTGGAAGTCCCCATCGGACCCGAACTCGAAGGCCGCGTAGTCGATGCCCTGGGTAAACCGATTGATGGGAAAGGGCCGATCGAAACAAAATTATCGGCCGCCGTCGAGAAGATAGCGCCAGGGGTTATCGCCCGGCAATCAGTATCACAGCCGGTTCAAACCGGTCTCAAATCGATCGATGCCATGACCCCGATTGGTCGTGGCCAGCGGGAACTGATTATTGGTGACCGCCAGGTAGGAAAAACAGCGGTGGCCATCGATACCATCATCAACCAGAAAGGCAAAGGCATAAAATGTGTCTATGTGGCGATTGGCCAGAAAGCTTCATCGGTGGCTAATGTGGTGGCCAAGCTGGAAGAACACGGGGCGATGGAATACACCATCGTGGTCGCGGCAACGGCATCCGACCCTGCCTCTATGCAGTTTATTGCGCCTTACTCGGGATGTTCCATGGGCGAGTATTACCGCGACCGTGGCGAAGATGCCCTGATCATTTACGATGATCTGACCAAGCAGGCATGGGCCTATCGACAGATCTCATTATTACTGCGTAGACCCCCTGGTCGGGAAGCCTATCCAGGGGATGTATTTTATCTTCACTCCCGTCTTCTGGAGCGTGCAGCGAGAGTAAACGCTGACTACGTTGAAAAAATGACAGACGGCAAAGTGAAGGGAAAGACCGGTTCATTGACGGCGTTGCCGATTGTTGAAACCCAGGCAGGCGACATTTCTGCGTTCGTGCCCACCAACGTCATTTCCATTACCGACGGTCAAATCTTCCTGGAAACCGACCTGTTCAATGCCGGCATTCGCCCGGCGATGAATCCAGGCATCTCGGTTTCCCGGGTCGGCGGTGCCGCCCAGACCAAGATCATCAGGAAACTGGGCGGCGGCATCCGTATCGCCCTGGCGCAGTATCGTGAATTGGCCGCCTTTGCCGCCTTCGCCTCTGACCTCGATGACGCCACCCGCGCGCAGCTGGAGCATGGTCAGCGCGTGACCGAATTGATGAAACAGAAACAATACGCGCCACTGTCGGTCGCTGAGATGGCCGTTTCTCTCTATGCCGCCAATGAAGGTCATCTTAAAGAGGTCGAGCTGAAGAAGGTGTTGGATTTCGAGGCGTCCTTACTGTCCTATATGAACAGCGAATACAGCGAGTTGATGAACAAGATTAACGACACCGGTGACTTCGATGATGACATCGAAGCCCAGTTCAAGGCGGCGCTTGAGAACTTTAAAGCCACGCAATCCTGGTAACTGACAGCTAACCCTAAGCAAACATGAAGAGAAGTCACTAAGCAATGGCCAGCGGAAAAGAAATACGCAGCAAGATTACGAGTATTAAAAACACTCAGAAGATCACCAGCGCAATGGAAATGGTGGCTGCCAGTAAGATGCGCAAGGCACAGGAGCGGATGAAGCGGGGGAAACCCTACGCCCACCGCATTCGTTCTGTGATCGGACATATCGCCAATGCGACACCCGAGTACCGGCATATCTATTTTGATACGCGTGAAATAAAGCGAGTCGGCTACATCGTTGTTGCAACCGATCGGGGTCTCTGTGGCGGCTTGAACATCAATGCCTTCAAAGCGGCCGTTGCTTCGATGAAGCAATGGCACGACAAAAAAATTGAAATCGACCTTTGTCTAATTGGCGCCAGGGCCACGGCTTTTTTTAATACCTACGGCGGCAATGTCGTCGCCTCGGTGAGAAATATCGGTGACGCACCCACCGTATCCGATGTCGTGGGCGTGGTTAAGGTCATGTTGGATCGATTCGATTCTCATGATATTGACCTGCTGCAGATCGTCAGTAGCACCTTCATCAATACCATGACCCAGAAGCCGGTGATTGAGCAGCTATTACCCTTGTTGCCATCGGCAGAAGAAGATTTACATCACCATTGGGATTATCTGTATGAGCCTGACGCCAAAGAGTTGCTGGACGGCTTGTTAGATCGGTTTATCGAATCGCAGGTGTATCAGGCCGTGGTTGAAAACAATGCCTGTGAACAGGCGGCAAAGATGGTGGCGATGAAGAGTGCAACCGACAACGCCGGCGACCTCATCGACGGACTGCAACTGGTCTATAACAAGGCCAGGCAGGCAGCGATAACCCAGGAATTGTCAGAAATTGTCAGTGGTGCGGCGGCGGTGTAATTGCCCACCAGCGATAAATAATTATTTTGAATTAAGTACTGCAGATTAAGAGGAAGCGAACATGAGTAGCGGTCGCATAGTGACAATTATCGGAGCGGTAATTGACGTTGAGTTCACGCGGGATACGGTTCCGCGAATCTATGACGCCTTGAGCGTGGAGGGGACGGAAATTATTCTGGAAGTGCAACAGCAGTTGGGCGATGGCATCGTCCGCACTATCGCTTTGGGCAGCACGGAAGGACTGCGTCGTGGCCTGGATGTTGTCGATACCAAGGCGCCGATCACGGTACCGGTCGGCGAAGAAACACTGGGCCGCATTGTCGATGTACTGGGCCGGCCGATCGATGAACGCGGACCCATTGGCGAAAAGGAACGCATGCCGATCCATCGCGATGCCCCTGCCTACGATGAGCTTGCCATAAGTAATGAACTGTTAGAAACAGGCATCAAAGTAATCGACTTGATTTGTCCTTTCGCCAAGGGTGGCAAGGTAGGCCTGTTCGGTGATGCCGGCGTAAGCAAGACAGTCAACATGATGGAATTGATCAACACCATCGCGAAGGAGCAC
>JADFOC010000434.1 GCA_022563075.1 Pseudomonadota bacterium | reverse complement strand
ATTGGTCAGTACTAGTATTTGCACTATAAAAGCAGCATCATTTTATGGCATGGATGTATCTTCTACTTGCGACTTTTTTTGCATCGGTGGTCCAATCGGCGACCGGTTTTGGCTTTGCACTAATAGCGGTACCTTTCTTTCTGATCGTATTAAATTCATCCGATGCTATTCAGGTAGTAATTATTATTACTCTCATCACGTCAACTATTCATTGGTTAATAATAAGAAAAATGACACCCGTTGTTTGGTTAAAATGGCTGATTATTGGATCTATCATGGGTTTTCCGGTGGGTGTTCTGATTTTCATGCAACTCGAATTGGAAGTTCTTAAAATAATGATTGCGGTATTGATAATCCTGATCAGTTTGCACAACGGTTGGTCCTTACTCCGCAAAAAGCCAGTAAATAAATTAACTGAGTTTCAGGATGTAAATCCATTAACACTCACCGGAGTCGGATTTACTTCCGGATTAATGGCGAGCAGTATGGCCATGCCTGGCCCACCACTCATGTTATATTTATCGAGAACGGTACTTGATAAAAATCAAATTCGGGCAGCGATGTTTGCCTTCTTTATATTTTCCTATTCCGGTGCACTAATAATGCAGTCAATTTTTATCGGTGTGGAGCGGCACACTTGGGAGATGGCAGGTATTTTAACGCCTTTTGCTGTCGTAGGAATAATCGCTGGACAGTTAATCTCGGGAAAAATCAGCGAAAATCATTTTAGAGCACTCGTATTGATAATCTTAATTCTGACTGGCAGCATCATGTTGCTCAATATATAGCATAAGAGAAAGGTCATTATGTTAACTGACAAATACCCAAGAGCTATTCTATCGCATACGCCAACCCCCTTTGAATTCTTAAAAAACATGAGTAAAAATTTGGGGGGTGCACAAATTTGGATAAAGCGAGACGACTGTACCGGGCTAGCCATGGGCGGAAACAAATCAAGGCAACTGGAATATTATTTTGGCGAGGCAATTGCGAATAAAGCCGATACCATTCTTATCACCGGGGCCGTGCAATCTAATTATGCTCGTTGCGCTGTATCGGCCGCAAGAAAATTTGGCATGGCAGTCGAAGTGCAGTTGGAGGAGAGAACCCCTAATCGACCGGAACAATATTACAATTCGGGGAATCCGTATTTGATGAAGCTGATGGGTGCCAAAATTCATCATTATCCGGACGGTGAAGACGAAGAAGGCGCCGATGCAGCCCTTTATATGTTGGCAGAGAAATTAAGGAAAAACGGGAAAAACCCTTATGTTATACCCTTGGCCGGTCACCATGCTCCCATCGGCGCACTTGGATATGTTGATTGTGCAGAAGAATTACTGCGGCAGTTCGATGATCAAAATGTTCAGATCGATGGCATCATTATCGGAACAGGAAGCGGCACTACTCATGCGGGATTGGTTGCGGGGCTACGAGCGCTGGGAAGCAAAATTCGCGTTTATGGGTTTTGTGTAAGACGGGATAAAGATTCCCAAACAAATCGCGTATTTGAAAAAACCAAAATTGTGGCTGAAATGATTGAACGCCCGAATATAATTACCGCAGACGATATATGGGTTGATGACAAAATGTTGCGTCCTGGATATGGTCTGCTTAATGATGACGTTTTAAATGCGATTCATAAAACCGCCGAATGGGAAGGCATTCTGCTCGACCCGGTTTATACGGGGAAAGCCATGGCGGGGCTCATTCATCTGGTTAAGAGTGGAGCTTTCACCGGGAAACAAAATATCGTATTTCTTCATTCAGGAGGAACGCCAGCGATATTCGGTTATCCTGAGATCATTGAACATACCGCATAACTAGACTGTTTTCCCACTGAACCGACTATTGATAAAATAAAACAGGTTGCCTAGCAATATAAATCCGGCGAGATAAAACCACGAATTAAGAGTTGACTGTGAAATCGCAAACACACTTACCACTAAAGCAATTCCCGGAATCAGCAAGCCACCAGGCAGCGTCATCGCGTCTAATTGTATTTTTTCATCAGCATTTTTTATAATTACTGGTAGAGCAAGAATACAAATTGCATAGGCGAACATCCTCGATAGAGCACTTACTACGGCCAGATAAACAAATGTTCCTGATATTGAGAGCAGGAAAACCAAACCACTCAGAAATATTATTGAATTTGCTGGAGTCTTATACTCTTCATGGATTATTCCGAACCATCTGGGTAGCGATCCATCGAGTGACATAGTGAATGAAATTCGTGAGCATGAAATGATTGTAGTTGTTACATTGCCAGTAATTGAAAATATGGCGGTTAGTATAATCACTATTGCTCCAGTGGTTCCTAGTAATATTTCCCCCATCTCCACCAGCGGTGCGTCTGCACTACCGGTAGGCACCACCCAAACATAAGAAAGCTGAATCACAAAGTAAAAAACCGTGATGAAGAGCATCATCGTTATCAGCGCACTTGGCATTGTTTTCTTGGGATTCTTGGTTTCGCCGGCGCTGATTAACGAGGATTCAAATCCAACAAATGCATAGAGGACGAGGAGCACAAGCGCGCTGGTATCATCGATCTTGGGAAATTCATTCGGGATAAGGGTTTCTGGTACTAAATATTGAATACCGAGAATTATCATGACAATCAGTGGAATGGTCTTAAAGAAGGTAAGAATATTTATCGCCTGAATGGCTTTTTTTATGCCGAGAATATTGATTATTGTAAGCAGCGCAATCAGCAGGAA
>JADFOC010000044.1 GCA_022563075.1 Pseudomonadota bacterium | reverse complement strand
CATCGAGGCGATGCTGATCTCGAGAAAGACGGACCACGAGCAGCTATTTCGGAATCTTCGGACCGTGGTCGTCGACGAGATTCACGCGTTCGCGGGAGATGATCGTGGCTGGCATCTGCTCGCCGTGGTGGAGCGCGTTCAACGTATTGCGGGACGAGAGCTGCAGCGCATCGGCTTGTCCGCTACCCAGCGTCCCATCGAAATGGTCGCCAAATACCTGGTGGGCAATAGCAATTATTGTGAGGACAAGATCGATTGCGAAATCATCGACACTGGATATCGCCGCCAACTCGATATCGCTCTGGAAGTTCCCCGCTCCCCCTTATCGGCGCTGATGAGCAATGAAGTATGGGAAGAGCTATACCAGCGCCTGGTGGAACTGATAATTACCCACGAGACCACACTGGTTTTCGTTAACACCCGACGGCTTTCGGAACGACTGGCATTGGCGCTGTCTGAGCGCTTGGGAGAAAGCTTGGTCTGCTCCCACCATGGCAGCATGAGTAAGGATCTTCGCCACAACGCCGAACAAAAATTGAAAGGCGGTGAATTAAAAGTACTGGTGGCCACTGCCTCTATGGAATTGGGAATCGATATTGGATCCATCGACCTGGTTGTACAGTTTTCCTCACCCAAGAGTATTACTAAGTTTCTGCAACGGGTCGGTCGTAGTGGCCACTCGATAGATGGCACCCCAAAAGGAATCCTGTTCCCCTTAACCCGGGACGACCTGGTGGAAGGGACGGCATTGTTGCACAGCATTGCCCAGGGCGAACTCGATAAGATTGTCATGCCGGAAAAACCATTAGATATTCTGGCACAACAAATAGTCGCGGAAGTCTCTAGCCTGCCGTTTGGCAATGAAGAAATGAATGATGGTTGGGTTGTGTCAGAGTTGTTCGAATTGTTCGCCAATGCATTCCCCTACCGGAATCTAACGCGGCACGATTTTGATGCAATCGTCAATATGCTCGCCGAAGGATATACCACCAGATGGGGACGCCGTGGCACTCATCTGCATCTGGACGCGATTAATAATCGACTTCGTGCCAGACGCGGTGCCAACCTGATCGCTCTCACCAACGGTGGCGCCATACCAGACATGTTCGAATATCAAGTGGTGTTGGACCCAGAAGATATTGTGGTTGGCAGCATCAATGAAGATTTTGCGTTAGAGGCACTTCCCGGTGATGTCTTCACGCTGGGTACCCATAGTTGGCAAATGCTCAGGTTGGACGGTTTGAAAGTTCGAGTTCGGGATGCTGCAGACTTGCACCCTACTATACCGTTTTGGTTTGGTGAGGGGCCGGGTCGCACACGTGAGCTCTCTATCTCGGTTTCCAGGCTACGGCAAACGATTGCCGATTTGCTGATTAACGATTCGGCCAACGGCGCGGTGCAATGGGTCATGGACAATGTCAACCTGCCGCGCGCCGGAGCCACGCAACTGGTAGAGTATTTGGAATCAGGCATGAATGCACTGGGGGTAATGCCAACGCGTGAAACAATTGTTATGGAACGATTCTTCGATGAAGTTGGAGACATGCATGTAGTGATTCATTCTCCTTTTGGAAGTCGCATAAACCGAGGCTGGGGACTGGCATTACGGAAACGGTTTTGCCAATCATTCAATTTCGAATTACAAGCGGCAGCCAATGAAGACAGTATTGTAATTTCCTTAGGCTCAATACATAGCTTTGCCCTGGATGAGGTATTCAGGTACTTGCAAAGTGCTACGATAAAAGATGTTCTGGTGCAGGCATTGCTGGACGCACCCATGTTTGAAGTACGCTGGCGCTGGAATGCGACTCGCTCTCTAGCGATTCAACGTAACCGTAATGGGAAACGGGTGCCACCCCAATTTCAGCGTATGGATGCAGAAGATCTGATAGCACATGTATTCCCGGATCAGATTGCCTGCTTCGAGAATCTGCAGGGAAATCGAGAAGTTCCAGATCATCCATTAGTAAACCAGACTATCCACGATTGTTTGACGGAGGCAATGGACATCGATCAACTCACTCAGCTCATTGCCGACATCGAGCATGAGAATCTAACATTGATAGCCAAAGATTTGCGCGAGCCTTCTCCTTTCGCACAGGAAATTATAAATGCCAGACCTTACGCTTTTCTGGATGATGCTCCATTCGAAGAGCGTCGCACCAATGCTATTCGTAATCGAAGCTGGGCAGACCCGGGTGAAGCCAAGGACTTTAGTCTGCTGGACACTGATGCAATTACGCGAGTTAAAGAAGAGGCCTGGCCTATTATTAACAATGCAGAAGAGTTACACGATGCGTTGCTGAGTCTTGTCTACATGACAGATGATGAATTTACGTCAAATGACTATGCTCGTTGGCGGCAGCCCCTGATAGATAGTGGACGAATACTTCAATTAACTGATTTGGCAAACAAGCTATGGATAGCCACCGAGAAATTGCCCTGCTTTAAGGCCGTGTTTGAACAAATAAAGTTGGACATGCCACTGCCAGCGTTTTTGCAACAACAACAATGGCAAATAGAAGACGCATGCCGAGAAATTGTACGAGGAAGATTAGAGGGCTTGGGTCCGATCTTGGCACAGCAGTTAGCAGCTGAATTAGATGTTAAAGAATCACAAATCAACCAGGCATTAATAGCATTGGAAGTAGAAGGCTTTGTTTTTCAAGGCCAGTTTTCTCCACATCTGCCTCAAGCAGAGTCAGCAACCGAGCACCAGTTAGAGTGGTGTGAAAGACGGCTGTTACAACGAATTCACCGTTATACCATCGATGCACACCGCAAGAGCATAAAACCGGTATCGTTGCAGACGTTCACAGAGTTTCTGTTTGAGCGCCATCAACTGCTTCCCGCTACCCAGCAGTCGACGCCACCAGTTCCCTCCATGGATGGGCAGACACGCTTACAGAATATTCTCAGTGTACTGGATGGATTGGCGGCGCCGGCGGCGAGTTGGGAAGCCGATCTCTATCCTGTTCGGATTAAAGATTACGATCCAATCTGGCTGGATGTGATGTGTATCAGCGGCAAGGTGGCTTGGGGTCGCTACACCTTCCCGGTCACTGCGGCGCGCGCCACGAACAGGAAAAAATCCGCTGGTCCGGTAAAAACCACACCGATAACGCTGCTATCGCGGCAGAACCTGGATATTTGGCAGGCTCTGGCTACGTCCCAGTTGGGGACAGAGCATTGCCTGGAATACAGTTCGGTGGCGACTAAGATAGAGTCCGATCTTGAGCAACATGGTGCAAGTTTTTTCGATCAAATCCAGAGTCGAACAGGACTGCTGAAAACACAGCTTGAGGAGGGCTTGGCAGAGCTGGTAAGTTCTGGACGACTCAGCAGTGATAGTTACACAGGATTGCGAGCACTGTTAACGCCAAATCGCAAGAAACCAGGCAGCCATCGACGTCGAGGTCGCAAGGCCATGTTCGGCGTCGAAGATGCCGGCAGATGGAGTCTGCTGGATACTTTTAAATCCTCATCGCCAATAGTAAAAGCCTCTCGCCAATGGGAGGTGTTGGACGACCAGCAATTAGAACGCTTAATTAGTATCTACCTGCAACGATGGGGAGTGATATTTAGAAGCTTGTTGGAACGAGAATCTTTTACCCCACCATGGCGTGTCTTGTTGAAGGCACTTCGAAAAATGGAACTGCGCGGTGCTATTCGAGGTGGCAGATTCGTGTCGGGCGTCGATGGTGAACAATTTGCCTTCACAGAAACTGTAGATGCGATTCGAAAATTCAAGAAAGACCATGAAAAGCAAATTGAAGCGGTGTACTACTGCATCGCTGCCACGGACCCGCTAAATCTGATCAATCTTATTTTGCCCAACCGCAAACTCGCCCGATTGATCAATAACCGAGTGTTGTATGAAGGCGGCATTCCGGTAGCGGTGCTCGATGCAGGTAATGTGCGTTTCCTTAGAGATATCGAACCGGAACAACAGTGGAATTTGCAACAGTTGCTGCAGCAGCGAGTTTTCCCGACGCGGTTGCGAAGTTACCTGGGTACCCGATAAGCATCATCCAGCGGCCCAAGATCCTCTAAATGAAAAATCCCGTTATCGTACAGCACGATAACGGGATCTTTTTCTTATGGGAGCATTGGAATCTCGAGTCAAGCCGACGATTCCCTTCCAATTACTCGTATAAGCGCATGCTAGATTGAGTAACTGGAGGCTCCCTTGATAAATTGACTATCGATGGGGTCACCTCCTTTTAATGCCAGGGTAGTCATGATTGCTAGTAAATTCCCCCTGTTAGAACTACTAACAAAAAATCTGGTGAATTTATATAACACATCACGCTAACTGTAAAGCGTCTGGTGCTTGGTTTCTCATCAGGTATTGAAATTCGAATGCTGAGAGCTCCACTGCGTGAATATTTATCCGAGGATGAACCATTAATTAGAAGAATGAATGCCAGGATATGCTCGAAAAAGCGGCTTCAGTGGCAGGAAATGGGCAGCAGATCGCCTTGACCGAGTTTACTTTGTGTGGCAAGTCACAGAATTTCACCAATTAATTAAACTACACTTGGTTAGAGCAGCACGAAATTGAGTTGGACTGGAACCATGATCGATCGACGCCGGCAGAAAAGAGTAGAAGTAGATTTCTGGGCTAGCCTTAAACACCCTTTATTGGGCACTGTTACTTGCGAAATTCAGGATATGTCCACCGGCGGTGTATCGCTCACGCTTGATGAAGAAATGAATTTCATCGTAATGATGGAACTGGATGTCAGGATTCACGGGGAGGGTTGGGACGAAACCATGCCAGCGCTTCCGGTTCAGGTAGTGCGTGTGCAACAGCGGGGAATTGCCGTTCGATTTCTAGATAGCTGTGAGGATTTTTGGACGCCACCCACCGGTGAAGAATTCAACCTGAACCTGAAAAACAATGATGGAATGGGCGAGTTCGAAGATTTCGAACATAGACTGCACTAGAGCGACGTCGTTAGAACGAGAGGAAAAAACGTAAGGAAAGAAACAACACTATTGCCACCAACCCCATGTAAGCAATGAACTGAAACGGGCTCTCAACAAAACTTTGCCATAGGGTTTTCACCTCCCCTCGCTGTCGATGCAACTCATATTCCTCGCGAATCCGGCCAACTCGCTCATTCTGATACTCATCCAGCAACTGGCGTGCTTGTTCAAATTGCGCTTCTCTTTTCAACCACAGGGCCGGTAACGAAATGCTCCAGTTTCCCGCAAAAGTTTCAAAAAATTCAATTTCATTGTCTTCCAGCAGCTCCCGCACTTCCTGGGCCTCATCCGCGGGAACATTTCGCATTTTGAATAGTAGCTTCGACATATTTAATTGGGAATCTGGACTTTCATTTGGTTGCTTTTGTAGAGAACGCTGGCATGCTACCTTTATCATCGATCTGTGTAAATTGAACCATAGGACCACGAATTATGATTAAAGCGGAAGCTCGCCTCGATAGCTTTAGAGCCACATTCTACGCCTGTGTCTTGGGGGTTAGCATCGGCGTAAGCAGTGCTGTCTGTGCCGACACATCAGTTTGGAAGGTGACATCGGGTGACAACACGATATATCTCGGTGGTACCGTACATCTGTTGCGATCGTCCGATTTTCCTCTACCTGAGGAATACGAACAAGCCTATCAGGCATCCTCTGAGATTTACTTCGAAATAGACCTGCAAGCCATGAAAGATCCAGCCATGATGATGGAGATGGCGCAGCAGCTAACCTACACTGACGGCCGCAGCTTAAAAACGGTGTTAAATGCTGAGGCGTACGCCGCCTTGTCCGACTACGCCGCTGAAAGTGGAATGCCGCTGATGATGCTGGAACGGTTCAAACCGGGGATGGTGGTAGCTACGCTGCAGCTCCTGGAGTTTCAACGGCTCGGTTTCACGCCGCAAGGTGTCGACACGTTTTTTAATGATCGCGCGCTAGCTGATGCCAAGTCCCTGGGCCATTTTGAAACTGTACAAGAACAGATTGATTTGCTGGCCGGCATGGGTGATGGCTATGAGAGTGAGTTTATCTTGATGTCATTGCAGGATATGACGGAAAGTGAAGAGCTGATGGAAGTCATGATAAAGGCTTGGCGTGAAGGTGATAAGGATCAACTTGCCAAGTTGTTTGTAGCCGATATGCAAAAAGAAGCCCCGCAGCTCTACGAGTCTGTGCTGCGGCAGCGAAATCTGAAATGGATTCCCCAAATTCAACAGATGCTGCGTGATAGTGATACAGAATTCGTCTTGGTGGGGGCCGCGCACCTGGTGGGGGATGATGGCTTGCTCAATCTATTGAGTGCTGGCGGCTACCAGGTCAAGCAGCTGTAATAGCCGCATGGTGTCGGTCTATTGCGGACAATCCAAGAAATAAGAGTATATAGAAAACCGAGAGAGACTTAGGTATCTCTCGGTTTTCTATGCTGTTTTATGAGAAAGTCAGATTAAGTACTGGTTTTGTGGCTCAGCACGATTTGTCGTGGACCGCTGGTGGAAGTTTGGCCGCTAACACCGGAAGGAATTTGTTGAACTTTACCACCTGATTTCAGAAAAGTATCAATATGTTTCGTTAAATCGGCGCGATTGCTTACAGTCGCTTCTCTTTTTGCTCTAGTCGCCATAACCACTGTTTCTCTATGCGTCAAAAGGGCACGAGTATACATGAAATCAGTACTTTCGGCTAATTGACCGCACACAGGTTCTCCGCTGTGGAGTCTATGGCGGAGTCACGGCCGAAGCTTATAACATTATCTTCTATCGAAGTACTCTGGCTTGAACCTATCTGGGTTTGGAGCCAAGACGTTTGCGCGGCCGGACATAATATTCAGAATAGTAGTCTTCTGGTAAATCTCCAACCAATTCATCCAGTGGACACTTGTAGATAATTTTCATCTTCGCCAATAATTCAAGATCGAGATGGCAACCATAGTTTCGAATCGTTTCGATATCCTCCAATTGCTTACGCGACACTCCCAACAAACGTGCACCTTCATTCATGGAATAACCTGCATTCAAGCGCAGCTGTCGTACGTTCTTTTTTACAGCGACTGTAATTGGTGAAAATTTTGAGAATTGAGGTTGATTCATAATTTATGCCTAAAGATAGTAGGGCCAGAGAAAGTAGTTCTCTGCCCGTTGATGCCCCCGCATGCATGGGTACTTTCCAAATCCTGAACAATCGTCCTGATTGTCAACTAATTGCAGTTAATTTAAGCTAACACAGTGAATTTGCGATGTTAATAAATTCTTGAAATTTGCGGGATTTTCCTAATCCATTGCAGAAAACAGTGAACAGTAACTGCAAATTTCAGAATGGAAATCAGGTGTTGGAGCTAAATTTTCCCACTACTTTGACGAATGACTGTTTGAACCACTTCTACGTCCAGGTTTCATTTTTGAAATTGAAATGTCATTGTTCGTTCTCCGCGAAAGCATGCATATTGTCTTCCAGATGATTGAATGCTCCTGCTTTTGATATATCAGAAAGGGTCTCCTTGTAGTCATTGAGTAACACTTCATCGAGTAACTGAATTCCGGTGCTACTTAGCGCTTTTGCGGTCCCTATACCAGTCTCAGCAATAGATACAGCCCTGACAGACAATATACCCATTATTTGTTCAATACTCAGGGTCACCTTCTTCGCAATCAAACCTATTTGATTCCAGATAGATTCGAAGCGAGGCAAGAGGTCGGTTACATTCTGAGTAAGTGATGAAGTTGATCGGCGTAGCTCCTCGGCTAACTTATTTATCTCCCGCTTCGAAATTGGCAGCGAACCTATGGCAGTTGCGCCGTACCGACCCCTTTCATATATGGATAAAAGGATCTGCTCTAGTGAATCGGGATTGCTCTGCGGTGCGATAACCTGGTTCTCCTTCAGATGTCGAACCAACCTGTTCAGAAAAACTTGTCCACCTTTCGCAGCATCTGATGCGATGGCGAGAATCCAGACTGGGGGACAGATGTAAAGTCAGCAGACCCGCGGCTTCCAGGCTGGTACCGAGTAGCTTGCGATGCACAAACTTTTCTTCGAACTCAATA
Source organism: Pseudomonadota bacterium (assembly GCA_022563075.1). Classification (GTDB taxonomy): domain Bacteria; phylum Pseudomonadota; class Gammaproteobacteria; order Pseudomonadales; family Pseudohongiellaceae; genus UBA9145. Next base: position 2,531 of record JADFOC010000044.1, on the reverse strand, counting down.
CCGGTTGCTGCCCGGTCCATGCCCGCGACATTTCGAATCAGAAACGTTTGAAACATCCCTCAAGTGAATTTATAACTGTTTGATTTCTGGATGGCTGTTGGGATAAGAGTCTTGGTCAGCAGCAGAGTGCTACTGCCGACGATTGCACTCAACGCCCGCGCGGCTCGTTCAGAAATGGAGAGAGACAGCGTCAAATAGCGATTCAATCTGTCCAGATAAGTTTCATTGTTAACCGGAACTGGCAATTTCTGCTCTTGTAGAACCCTAGGTTTCGCCAATACCCGCTGCCTGTATTTATAACAAAGATGTAATAATCGCATAATAGAGTTTCCCATTCCAAGCCGACTGTCACCAGTGGAGTCGATCTAAGGGGTAAATCGTCGGCTGTGTGGATTGCGATTTTTGGTCACTTACCCGGCAGAACTATCTGTTAGAATCTGAAAGATTCCTGGGGGTAAGTTCATGTCTGAAGGTGAATTCTCAATTGCGCAGACTGAAGCTGGTGGCGACCAGCCGGTAATTACAAACAACAAAGTCGTCAGTTTTCATTATCGACTCAGTGAAGTCGATGCACAGGGTAACCACGGTGAGTGGATGGAACAGTCGCATGGCGGCGAACCACTGTATTACCTACATGGTTTTCACAATGTCATTGTAGGTCTGGAACATGCGCTGGAGGGTAAAGCTGTTGGTGACGCCATTGAAATTACTCTGCGACCCGATGAGGCATATGGTCAGCGCCGAGCAGATGCCGTACAAAGGGTTCCCATCAAACATCTGCAATTAAGCCATAGTAAGAAAAAGCTGCAAGCGGGAATGCTCGCGGGGGTGAAGACGAAACAAGGTGTGCGTCACGTAATAGTTGTTAAAGTAGGCAAGTTCAACGTGGATGTAGATTTCAATCATCCACTAGCAGGGAAGACGCTGTACTATGAGATAGAAGTTGTTGCAATTCGCGAAGCGAGTGATGAAGAAATAGGCCACGGGCATGTACATAGAGCTGGTGGGCACAAACATTAAACAGTCTCAGTTTGATCTTTGGCGCTTGCCTCGAGTACCAGGGAGTTTACTTTGCGATTCACTACCACTTCATAGTAGCTCGCATCGCTATCCAAATCCTCCTCTATCTGGGAATTCCGCCAAATTCCGACTTTTCCTTCCCGGATAACAAGATCTTTCTGGCGTCCGTTCGAGTCTGGATACTGTCCGATATGAAAGAGGTATTCCTTGGCATTGAGTTTCATCCGAAAAGATTTAAGCGGTATTTCCTGCTTAAGTTTGTTAAATGCCAATTCATCAATATTAATGCCGTTGACGTTGTAGCGTACGAAATGTTGGCCTTTTTCGCCCTTACTTGTTTCGCCCTCAGCGATTCGCAACACGTCCACGTTGAACAGGCCTTTCTCGATGGTGGCGCGTAGATTCCAGGAACAGCCCGACATACGGTCGGCCAAGCCTATCGCACCTGAAATCATGATTGGGTGGTCTTCGTCGTACAGATAGCGCGGCGCTTCATCGGCATAACAAATGCCGACGCCGAGTTCTAACAATGGTAACCCCATCTGTGTAGAGTACCGATTGTTCGAACCGGTTATCTTAAGCATATCTTTCGCATAGCCACAGGCGCGTGCGACCGAGAACCATTGTTGTGGAGTATGCTCATACTCCAGAAAACTCAAAATAATGGCATCGCCTTCGATGAATACTTTGTTGGCACCGTAGGTCCCCAGAATTTTGTTGATTGGGTTGAAGAACCGCATACTGAAATAAGAAGCCGGGTTCAGCCCCTTCTCTTGCAACTGATCGGTTACTGTTGTTGATCCGCGAACATCAGCTTTTAAAATCGTGTGATGACAGATGCGCTCATCGTCTTCTTCGATTTCTGAACTAGTGGGCATCACGAATAGAGTGCCTGCCGTCTTTGACAGCTTGATCTCATCTTCCGCGGTAAGCAGACTGAGTCGATTAAATGCACGATGAGCGAATCGATAGTATTTTAGGTGCAATCTGAAGCGGCTGAAGTCTGCTAACAATTTGAGCGAGTCGACTAGGTCTGCCTTCGAAATTTGTTCATCGATTTTATGTTTGAGTGATTCGAGGGACTTTAGTTGTTCGCTGTTCAATTTTTTTCCGCCGCTGATGCTGTCCTGCAATTTGGTTGCATTTATGTAGCCGCTGAGAAACTGACAGACGATTTTGAGATCGACGAGCTCCATAATTAACGGGTTGAGCGATCTGCGCATGTAATGTGATGCCAATACCTGGGGCAGCACTTTATTAGAACGTAGTAGCCTGGAAAATGCTTTCAACGTCCTCTTGAGCCTATTTATTTCACCTCGTTTGCGCCACCAGTTCTTGAACCCCATCTCTTTACGGTTTTCAGATAATTGATCGGTATTTCTCTGCACGTTGAATAACAGATCAATATTCTCTGGCAAATCAAACCAATTAAATTCTTCACTAATTTTGGTCTTTGTGTCTCTAGCTGGCCCCAGGAAAGGTTGCGTTAAAAATAATCCACCGAGCTCATC
>JADFOC010000433.1 GCA_022563075.1 Pseudomonadota bacterium | reverse complement strand
GTAAGGCGAAATGATGATATAAAGCTAGGGGTAAAGGTTAGGAAAGAGTACCCGGATCTAAAAGATGCCCTTTCCGTTCTTAGATTGGAGGTCTAATTGATGTCATTAGAGAAAACCGTACAGATCCGCAAAAGGACAGATCAATCAATCGTTAGGGTATGTTCTAGTTGTAAGGATGAGTTAGAACGTGCATATGATTTGAGCCTAGAGGCTCATTTCTGGATATGTTCGAACTGTGACGAAAATAATGCGCCAATTTTTGCTATTTGCTGGAATTGTCAGCAAGCAAGCACCCGGGAAAACGAGTAGCCAAAATTATGTTCAGCAAGCCTCTTTTCATAAAACCTCTATTGCTGGTGTTAATTTGCGGCCTGTCCCCAGCCGCGATGGCGGCGAAGGAATGCGTGGTTTTGTTACATGGTTTGGCCCGAATATCAAATTCTATGGGGGAACTCGAAACTAAATTGAAGCGCTCTGGTTATGCAATAGCCAATATCAGCTATCCCTCGAGAAGCCATGAGATTGATGTGCTGGCTGCCGATGCCGTCGGTCGTGGCATTGCACAATGCCGTGCAGCCCAGCCTGACAGCATACATTTCGTCACCCACTCTTTAGGGGGTATCCTGGTCAGGTTCTATTTGCAACGGCAGACGATTGATGAACTGGGAAGGGTGGTCATGTTGGGACCACCGAATCAGGGCAGCGAGCTGGTCGATGGCCTATTGCCCATCCCCGGCTTCAATTTTATTGGCGGCCCTACTGGAATCGTATTAGGCACTGGTGCAGACAGTATCGTCAGAGAATTGGGGCCGGTGGAGTTCGATTTGGGTGTTATCGCCGGTGATACCAATATCAACCCGTTCAATTTCCTCTTTTTTTCCGAGCCCAACGACAGCATCGTCTCGGTGCAGAGCACCAAGGTGGAAGGAATGAATGCCCACCGGGTTCTGCCGGTCACTCATACTTTTATGATGCGCAACAATGAAGTAATCGATCATGTTATCCACTATCTGAAAACCGGATCTTTTATACCGTCCGAATAACGAAACAGTGCAGAGCGAAAAATCAGGTTCACCGGCTTCAGACAATCAACTCAAATTGGCGAGTGAGCTTGGTATCGATTGCGACGCGACGGTGGGGACGGCGACGCTAGTGCGTTCTATTGAAAGGGAACTCGGCCAGGATACGTTATTGGAACTTACGCGCTGGTTTGTAATGAGCGTGCTGCGTCACCTGGAGCGCGCCGCGTGGAAGGAGCCGGCAGCGAGTACGGTGCAAGAGGATCATCAATATTCGCTGGCGGCGACCTACCTTGCTGTCGATGAATTCAAGAAATCGTTACGCACGGTACTGAAAGACTGTCGCTGCAAATTTACGCTGACTGATTTCGCAAAAACAAGAAATCTAGACAGGCGGATATTGTCTTACAAAACTAAAGCCTTCGAGCGTGCTAAACGGCTGTTGCTGCAAGCAGGCTGGGCTGGGCAGATAAGCCAGGCAACAGAAATCGAAACTGCTTCCAAGGCAGAATCTTCGGTTGCCGACAAGTCAGTAGTCAACCGCAGAGCCATGCGTCGAGGCTATCTTGAGAGTGAACCGCGTGGGTCCGCAAGCAGTGAAGATGTTAAGCATAAGCGACAAGACCGGATTAAAGCAGATGGGATGAGCGAAGCAGAGTACAGGAAGCTGGAACAGGCGCTCATGCGCAAGCAGCCACAGCCAATTCAGCACAACTGGAATTATCGGTCAAATGAAGAACGAATGAGTCTGATCATGGGTTTGCTAAGCGGTTTTGGTGTGGTGGCTTTAGTCCTTTGGTTAATTTCACTCAATTACTAAGCCCGATGTTGCTTAGCCTGCTCGAGACATAAACTTTCCAGTGGCGGTATTCACTTTAACGGATTCGCCGACGACTACATACTCCGGCACTTGAATTTCGAGACCGGTAGACAGGGTGGCAGTCTTGCTTCGATTGGTCGCCGCGGAGCCGGTCACAGCCGGTGGTGTATCTTCGACGATCAGGTTTACCGATTGGGGAAGTTCTATGCCCAGAAGATTGTCTTCCATAACTAAGGCGATGATGCCTTCTTGCTGTTCTACCAAATAGGGAATCTGGTGATCGAGTTGATCCGCGTCGATCCCATACTGGCTAAAATCCTCGGTATTCATGAAATAGTAGGTGTCGCCGTCGAGGTAGGAATATTGCACAGGCACTCTGATGCAGTCGGCTTCCTTCAGGTAGTCATCCCCCTTAAACGAAACATCCAATTTTTGATGGGATTGCAAGTTGTCAAATCTTATCTTGTACAGAGTCGCAGAACCGCGTGAGGAGGGACTCTTGCTCTCGAGCTGTTTCACTCTATGGGGCACACCATCGATATCTATAATCATGCCTTTCTTTAATTCGCTGGCTTTGGGCACTTGTGCATTCCTTGGGGTGGGATGAATGAAGATCGATTTTGTTCTGGGGCCGAAATTTACCCAATACCGATGGCAGTGTAAATAGGACAGGCAGCTAATTTCAAGAATAAGGCTTTGAGTTACGCCATTATTTACACCATAATCCTCAATCCAAAAATCACAGGCTAAGCAGATGTCAGATCGAATAAAAGAGATCGATAATCTTCATATCATCGGATATGAAGAGCTGCCCGCACCCGGTGACTTAAAAGACGAATTCTCGTTAACCGGTGACGCTCTGCAAACCGTGCAGTCCGGCCACCGATCGGTAAAAAAAATTCT
>JADFOC010000432.1 GCA_022563075.1 Pseudomonadota bacterium | reverse complement strand
CGAGCACATAATCTCGGAGGCCGTAAAACTCGTCTGTGCCTTCTTTGCTGATGGCCGAATCGTCAGTGCCAGCCGTGCCGCTACTGAATTGATCCATCACCACTGGGACCGGCCTGGGATACACCAGGCAGTGTAAATTTAAGTCCACAACCGACCAGGCGCGACATAGACCCAAGGGAAAATACGTTCTGATTCGAAGAAGCGGCGCCTTAAAGTCACCACGCCTGCTCGCGGATATAAAAATATCAGCCTTGCTCTGGTCTTGTGCGAGCAGGTCGACAAAACTGCTATTGGAATCTGGGAAATTAAGCTCGAGCGCTTCATGTTGCTTGTTCGCCGATCGGGATAACAGAACTTTGAAAATCGCTTTCTCCCCACAAAATACCGGTGGGGATGGCTGGCTGGTGAGAGTCAATTGGTTCAGGTTATTAAAACCATACAATATGGCCAGAATGAAAATACTGACCATCAAGAAGGCTAATCCAAACGCCAGGCTCACGGCATAGTTAATGGCGGCAATAAAAATCAGCGCCGAAGTTAATACGAAAAGCAATCCGTTACGGGTCGGCAGAATGAATATATTTCTTCGATTTAATGTTATTGAATCGCGTGGCGGAACATTCTTGGCGATCCACCGTTGGTAGTTTTTTTCTAGCCAGTTAAATTTAAATTCTAATCGCATAGTGTGGTGTCACGACATCACGATTAAGCGGGAACGAATTGGGTTATTGCTAACTTATCACGTCAACTTCATTGAGCAACCGCTGCACCAGGGAAGCTCCGGTGTGACCATCCTCATCGGTGGAAGCACGTAGCCGGTGCTCAACCACGGCAGGAAGAATTGTCTGCACGTCTTCGGGGACAACATGATTACGCCCGCACATCAAAGCCCAGGTCTTTGCCGCTCGCATAACCGATATACTGCCGCGAGGGGATAGACCAAAATGAAATTCATCTCTGCCACGGGTGAAGTCGATTAATCGTTGCACGTAGTCAAGCAAGGCATCACTGGCATTGACCTCGGCTGATTCCCGCCTGATTGCGACCACATCCTCGGTTGACAGGCATTGCTCGATGCCTGCGACTCTATCTGTTTCCGTACTCATTTTCAGTAGTTCACGCTCAGCTTGGTGATCTGGGTAGCCCAGTCTTAAGCGCATTAGAAAGCGATCCAGTTGCGACTCCGGCAAGGGGTAGGTTCCGGCCAGCGTCGAAGGATTTTGCGTCGCGATCACAAAAAACGGCTCCGGTAGACTTCGCGTCTCACCTTCCACAGTCACTTGTCTTTCTTCCATTGCTTCGAGCAATGCACTTTGAGTCTTAGGTGTGGTGCGATTAATTTCATCTGCCAGTACCAGCTGACTAAAAATTGGCCCGGGATGAAACGAAAACTTGCTGGTGTTCTGATCAAATACAGATATACCCAATATATCGGCGGGCAACAGATCACTGGTGAATTGAATTCGGTTGAAGTCCAGCCCCAATGTCTTCGCCAGCGCATAGGATAATGTGGTTTTCCCCATTCCAGGCAGATCTTCAATCAACAAATGGCCGCCAGAAAATAGGCAACATAGTGCCAACCTGATCTGATGATCCTTGCCGAGCAGCGCCTTGCCAACCTCATCCACCGCGGCTTGTACCTGACGGGACAGCTCATTTTCTACTACGTGCGGCTGCGTGCTGGATTGCTTGTTTAAATTCAAGGAAAACATCTAAGACCCGTTTCTTTCAATCGACTAGGCATCGTTGTGTAAATCCGAAATCAGGTTCTGCCCTCGGGCATGGCGGCCCTTCTTTTTTCTCGCTAACTTGGCCGAGTCACTGCGAACATTTTCCAGGCGTTTTAGATACACTTCATCGACATCGCCGGTGATGTATACCCCATCAAAGACCGAACACTCGAATTGCTGGATAGCGGGATTACCCTCAGCGGCGCAAGCAATGAGGTCAGGCAGGTCCTGATAAACCAACCAATCGGCACCAATTAATTGCTCTACTTCTGCATCCGTTTTCCCGGCAGCGATGAGTTCCGATGCCGTGGGCATATCTATACCATAGACATTCGGATAGCGAATTGCAGGCGAGGCCGAGGCAAAGTAGACTTTTCTTGCTCCAGCATCTCTTGCCATTTGTATGATTTGTTTACAGGTGGTCCCTCTGACGATGGAGTCATCCACCAATAAAACGTTTTTCCCTTGAAATTCCAATTCGATGGCATTTAGCTTTTGGCGTACTGATTTCTTGCGTTGACTCTGCCCCGGCATGATAAAAGTGCGACCGATGTATCTGTTTTTGACAAATCCTTCGCGATATTTTATTCCCAGGAAGTTCGCTAGTTCTAAAGCAGAGGTGCGACTGGTATCGGGAATAGGTATCACCACATCGATGTCATTATCCGGCCTCAGTCGTTGCAACTTGTCAGCCAAACGCTCGCCCATGCGTAATCGAGCCTTGTACACCGATATGCCATCCATCAGAGAGTCAGGTCGCGCAAAATACACATGTTCAAATATGCACGGTGTATGTTTGCCCGGTTCTGTGCAAACCTGGCTATGCAGGTTTCCCTTTACATCTATATAGACAGCCTCTCCAGGCGCCACGTCTCTTACTATAGAAAATCCTTGTGAATCGAGAGCCACACTTTCCGAGGCAATCATATACTCGGTTCCCCTCTTCGAGTGCCTTCTGCCAAACACTAAGGGTCTGATACCATTCCTGTCACGAAATCCAACAATTCCGTATCCC
>JADFOC010000431.1 GCA_022563075.1 Pseudomonadota bacterium | reverse complement strand
ACCCCGGCCTTAGTAACTCAAGCGCGCAATCTATAACTACCGTAAAACAGAGTGCGATCAGCAGACAAATTGAGTAGCATTGCGTGGCGATGCCACAGTGACTGATTAATTTAGCAGGTAGGCAGTGGATTCACCTAATTTGATACGCCGTATCGCGGACAATAGTTCTGCTTTACGAAAATCTGAAGCAAAGGTCGCCAGCTATGTACTGGCGCATGCAAACGATGTGATTAAGATGCGCATCGTAGACCTGGCTGCAAATTCAGGTGTGAGTGAACCTACCGTCATTCGTTTCTGTCGCGCGATGGGCTTCGATGGCTTTCTTTCCTTAAAATTGCAATTGGCCCAGCAGCTTGGTTTAGGCGATGTCTACACCCAGTTCTCGGTAGACGACAAAGACACGGTTGAAGATCTGCGTAATAAGGTTTTCGATACTACCGTCGGATCGCTGTTAACCGTGCGCGACGAATTGGACCCAGCGGTACTGGAAACGGCGATTAATACCATCTGCAACGCCAACCGAGTTGAATTCTATGGCTTTGGTGCTTCCGGGTCGGTTGCCGCCGATGCGCAGCACAAGTTTTTTCGCCTGCAGTTATCGACCGCCGCCTATACCGATCCGCATATCCAGCACATGTCGGCAATATCTCTGAACTCCAATGATGTGGTGGTGGCCATTTCCCAATCCGGACAGACCAGGGCCTTGCTGCAAAGTGTTAGCCTGGCGATTGAGGCCGGGGCGACAGTTATCGGTCTGGCGCCCAAGAATACGCCTCTGAGCGAGCAGTGCAGTATTCCGATCCATGTCAATGTGGAAGAAGATCATCAGGTGTTCGCCCCCGTATCATCGCGTATTGCACATCTGGTGGTGATAGATGTGCTCGCCACTGGCGTGGCCAGACACCGCAAGCCGCTCTTAAAAGAACACTTGAAACGTCTTCACAAAAGTCAGAAAGCCTTGAGAATTACTGGATCGAGTTGAACCGGGCTTACTCGACGGTTACCGATTTGGCCAGGTTGCGAGGATGATCGATGTCGGTACCTTTCATCATGGCCACATGATAGGCAAGTAGCTGTAGTGGGATAGTGAATACGATTGGGTCCAGTATTTCCGGGCAATCGGGGACATTGATTACTTTGCAGCTTTTATCACTTTTGAAGCGGATGCTCTCATCGGCAAACACATAGAGTTTGCCTCCTCGAACACTGACTTCAGACAGGTTGGCTTTCAGTTTACCCAGCAGGTCATTATTTGGCGCCACGGCAATAACCGGCATCTGGCTATCCACCAAGGCCAGGGGTCCGTGTTTTAGTTCACCTGCGGGATAGGCTTCGGCGTGTATGTAAGAAATCTCCTTGAGCTTCAACGCCCCTTCTTTGGCCACCGGGTACTGAATTCCCCGGCCCAGGAACAAGCTATGTTGTTTGTCCGAAAACTGTTTGGAGATTTTCTGAATCTCCTTACTCAGTTTAAGTGTTTTACTTACCAGTGCCGGTAATTTACTTAACTGATTTACCAGCCTGGTTTCCTGTTTGGGTTTTAATCCAGTGCGACGCGCAAGCACAATGGACAAAATAAGCAGCACGCTGAGTTGGGTGGTAAAAGCCTTGGTCGACGCGACGCCGATTTCCTGGCCGGCCATGGTCAACATACAAAAATCAGATTCCCAAACCAATGAACTGGTGGCCACATTGCAGATAGCCATGCAGGCAACATAGCCCTTCTGCTTGGCATAGCGTAGCGCCGCCAGCGTATCGGCGGTTTCGCCCGATTGAGAAACTGTGATAAACAGGGTGCCAGGTTGCACAATTATGTCTCGATATCGATAGTCGCTGGCAATATCAGCCTGACAGGGGATTTTTGCTACCGTTTCCAACCAATATTTCGCTATCTGCCCGGCGTGGAAACTGGTACCACAAGCGACGATTTGAACACTTTTGGTCTTATTAAATATTTCACTCGCTCTAATCCCGAAGGCTTCCTCCAATACTTTCCCCCCGCTTATTCTTCCGTCCAGGGTGGCCTGAATCGCTTGCGGCTGCTCATAAATCTCCTTGAGCATGAAATGTTTATAACCGCCCTTATCCGCTTCATTGCTCCTGTTCTGAACTGTGGTGATGGGCCTGCGAACTATTTTATTGCCATGCCATACCTCCACCGAGTCGAGGCTCACCTTCGCGACATCACCTTCTTCCAGATAAATAAATCGATCGGTCACCTGGCCCAAGGCCAGCGGATCGGAGGCGACAAAGTTCTCGCCGATACCAATTCCGATTACCAGCGGACTGCCACTTCTGGCTACGACGATTTGATCCGGTTGGGTTTTATCGATCACGCAGAGACCATAGGCACCCTGAAGTTTTTTGATGGTTTTCTTGACCGCTTTCAGTAACGGAATCTTACCGCTATCCCTAGCCTGATGAATCAGATGGACTATCGTTTCGGTGTCCGTTTCTGTCTTGAAGGTGTAGCCATCCTTAATCAATTGGTCTCTCAGGGCCTCGTGGTTTTCGATGATGCCATTGTGTACCAGTGCAATTTCATCGTTGGAACTGTGCGGGTGTGCGTTGGTAATGGTAGGTTTGCCATGGGTGGCCCAGCGAGTGTGCGCTATACCGAGTTTGCCTTTAACTTTGGAATTGGTGGCGGCAGAGATTAACTTTTTGACTTTGCCAACGGTCTTAACAATGGTGATCTTTTTTGCGGAGTCGCTCACCAGAGCAATCCCTGCCGAGTCGTAGCCTC
>JADFOC010000430.1 GCA_022563075.1 Pseudomonadota bacterium | reverse complement strand
ATTCTTCGGCCCCCATTCTACCGCCAAATTACGAGCTATCTGCATGTCTGCCGCCTTGGAGATGGAATAGGCTCCAAGTACCGAGGAACCTTTGAGTCCACCGATCGAGGAAACAATTATCACCGCTCCGCCACCGTTATCCGCCATGCCTGGCAGAACCAATTGGCAGAGTCGGTGCACACTGCCGATGTTCGCATGCATTACTTTATCGAAAACCGCATCTGGAATCTCCTGGGAGGGCCCAAAATAGGGATTAATGGCCGCGTTACACACCAGAATATTTATCTTGCCCAACTGCGCTTCCGTCGATGTCACCAATTGCTGTAATTGATCCTGATAGTTGATATTGCAGGCAATGGCGATAGCCTCGCTGCCCTGCTCCCGAATCCCTGCAGCCACTTCATCGCAGGCATCCTGATTACGGCTCGATATCACCACCCGGGCACCCTGTTCTGCCAAACGCGTTGCTATGGCCTTGCCAATGCCTTTAGTCGATCCGGTTATCAATGCAACTTTGCCTTCTAGGCTAAAAAAACTCATCTCACCTCCATCAAACTCCACCGAACACCGCTGTTAGCGGTGTGCATGCACCCACTCCAGGGCTGCCCTTAACTGCGTTGGCTAAACTAGCAAGCAGCAAGGCCAAGAACAAGGAATTAAAAAACTAATGTACCTACGCGGACATTAGAGGCTACTGATCCATCCAGGGCCGGTGGCCTTTAGAGATGCTGGTGCCTCCATCGATGGGGATGACCGTACCATTGGTGTAAGCCCCTGCTCGCGAGGCCAGATAGGCGACAATCCCAACCATTTCCTGCGGTTGTCCGACCCTGTGCAGGGGACAATCATCTTCGATATCTTGCTTGAAGTGTTCGAACACATAGTCGGTCATCCGGGATTCGAAGAAACCTGGCGCAATGGCATTGACGGTGATGTTTTTGGATGCGAGATCGACTGCCAGGCAGCGAGTCAGGTGATGCAGGGCAGCCTTACTGGCAGAATAGGCAAAAGTTGGTAGCCGCTGCACGACGGGCACATGAATTCCATCCATTGAGCCAATGTTGATTACTCGGGCCGGGTCTGCTGCGCTCGCCGCCTTCTCCAATAAAGGGAGCATATCCCTGGTCAGGGCAAATACCGCATTGAGATTCGTATCGATGACTTTCGCAAAGCCACTATCTGGATAATCTTCGAGTTTGGAACCCCAGATTGCTCCAGCATTATTTATCAGTATCGATAGACTGCCAAAGTTGTCTGCCACTGCCTTTACCAACCGCCCCCTATCTTCAGCCTTGGTGACATTCGCAGCCAGTGCGCTGCATTCACCGAATTGCTCCAGTTCAGAAAGCGCCATGTCGCATTTTTTTTGTTTGCGTGAGGCTATGATTACCCGTACTCCATTTTGCAGCAGGCCTTTCGCCATTATCAGACCAAGACCACTGGAACCACCAGTGATCAGAGCCGTTTTCCCCTTAAGAGAAAAGAGATTTTCTATGGCAAAGGCTTCGGTGCTGGGCTGATCCATCAGTCTTCATCCGCCACTTTGACCAGCTGCTTGCCGAAGTTTTTGCCTTGGAGCAGGCCACGGAACAGATCCGGTGCATTTTCCAAGCCTTCACCAATACTTTCCTTGTACTTGAGCTTGCCTTCACCGATCCAGCTACCGAGCAGTCGGGTTGCCTCCACCCAACGATCCCGCCATTCTGTGACGACAAAGAACCGATGTTCCGGCACCTGGTCCAGCTGCTGCAAAATATGAAATGGCGTCTCCACTTGCGTGATGTCTTCGCTATTGTAGGCTGAAATATATCCACAGATAGGCACTCGAGCACCTTCCTTCAACAATGGAGCTACTGCCTTGGTCACTTCACCACCCACGCTTTCGAAATAGATATCGATACCGTCCGGGCAGGCCTGTGCCAGCTGGTCCGCCAGTTTACCGGCCTTGTAGTCGATACAGGCATCAAACTTTAACTCTTCCCTGACGTAGCGGCACTTGTCAGGACCTCCAGCAATGCCCACTGCGCGCAAGCCTTTTATTTTTGCGATCTGACCAACCACAGAACCCACGGCGCCTGATGCAGCCGCCACCACCAATGTCTCCCCCGACTGCGGTTTACCCACTTCAGTTAACCCGAAATAGGCGGTGCGTCCCGGCATACCGACGACGCCTAGATGCGCCGACAGCGTGCCATTGTTTAGATCGACTTTCATCAATCGAGGATCGTCTGCATTGACCACGACGTAGGATTGCCAACCCATATGCGCCGCCACGCGTTCGCCTATTTGAAACTCTGCTGAATTCGACTGCACCACGATTCCAGTAGATTCGCCGGTCATGACGTCGCCAATCGCCATCGGCTCGGTATAAGATTTGACATCATTCATGCGCCCGCGCATGTACGGGTCCAGCGACAACCAACACACCTTTATCAGGATCTGATTCTCTGCTAATTCGGGAATCTCCGATTCCACGATTCGAAAACAATCATCATCTGGCTCCCCAAACGGTCGTTTGGCCAATATCACCTGTGTATTCTTTATCATTAGTGGTTCCTTGGTATCGTCTAAGCATATACTTCAGCGCAGCAGTCTACATTAAATCATCGATTTCGGACAAGCGCAGACAGTGCTAAATCAAGCAGATGCAGAGCAGCATTCAGCTCATTTTCAGTTAGTAATAACGAGGGGATCAATCTGACCACCTGGTTTCGGGTGGGTGTAATCAACAGCCCACTCTCTAAACA
>JADFOC010000429.1 GCA_022563075.1 Pseudomonadota bacterium | reverse complement strand
TCGCCGCCGTACCAGGTGCCGCCGATGAGTTGCATCTTCTCGGTTAGATTGAAGGCGATGAAGTTTTCGGAGTTCAGGCCCTGTTGCTGCCAGTTGGGGTTGGTGCATTTGGCGCCGTTCATGACGATGAAATCCGGCTCAAAATTTTCAAGCTGGGCATCGCTGGGTCGAATAAACATGTTCTTTACGAAATGCGCCTGCCAGGCGACTTCCATGATAAAGCGTACTTTCAGCTGACTATTTTCATTGGCCCCACAAATGGTATCCATCACATACAGCCGCTTACCGCTTAAGCGCCTGGCTACCAGTGATTTCAGATGCTCCCAGGTATCCTGATCGATGGGCTTATTGTCGTTCTTGCCTTGATCTGACCACCACACGGTATCGCGGCTGGTGTCATCACGGACAATGTACTTATCCTTCGGCGAACGTCCTGTAAAAATTCCCGTATCGACGGCGACTGCACCAGATTCGGTAATGACACCTTTCTCATAGCCCTCCAGGTCCGGATTGGTTTCCTGTTCGAATAAAAATTCATAGGACGAGTTATAGTAAATCTCTTCTACATCGGTAATGCCGTACTGCTGTAAATCCGGTAAGGCGCGGTGGTTTGCGGTCATTCTAGTTAGCCTTTTGCTATCGCTGGTGAAAAGCGCGTTTATTATTATTCAGGGCGCTGAACCTATGATACTCATGACGAAAACATTTGCCAGTGATCATAGCAGCCTCTTGGTAATTTTTTGAGCCATGACCGAAATATATCCCGGAAGTGCCCGGTTTAACCTGATTTCCGAATCATCTGCCCACCGTCTGATCCCAGTTGAGCGCTTTATATTGTTCCAGGATTCGGGTTAGATCCTCGATGGGAATTGCCTGCAACTCACCGCGGGAGCTGGTCACGGTAGTTGCCTTAAAGATGGCGTTGTAGATGGCTTCCTCGGTGGCCTCGGCGGTCGCGGCAAACAGGGGTGACATGGAGGCATTGACTAACACTTCAGTAGCTACTGGTGTGCTGCTGGTTCTGGGTTTGCGTACCGATGCATTTGTGGAGAAGGCAATCACATAGTCGCCGGAACCGTTGCTGGCAAAGGAACCGGTCCTCGCCAGCCCCATGATCGCGCGACGGGCCAGGCGCTCGAGGCTGCGAGCATTAAGCGGCGCGTCTGTCGCCACTACTATCATGATGGAACCGTCTTCGCTGTCCCCATCCGAATCCTGATATTCGAAGATATGGCTGTAGGCATAATTACCTAACTCACGACCTATGGGCGCGCCATTCATATTCAAAATGCCGCCGTAATTGGTTTGCACCAACACACCGATGGTATAACCACCCAAGGATTCAGGCAGCACTCTGGAACTGGTGCCGATACCGCCTTTCCAGCCAAATGCCTGGGTGCCAGTACCGGCGCCGACACTGCCTTCGGCCACCGGACCATCGCTGGCATTGTTAAGCGCCGCATACACTTCGTCGTGCTGAATCGGGTCGGCCCACATATTGTTAACCTGACTGTCATTGGTCTCGCCAACGATGGGGTTTAAAGTATGTTCACCCATGCCGGGCTGCTGGTACATCCATTCCTTTAGGGCATTGGCGGCGCTCCAGACACACAGTGTGCAAGTCAGCAATATGGGCGTTTCGATCTCGCCAAACTCCCGCACCTGGGTTTCGCCGATCATCTTGCCATAACCGTTACCGACGTGAATCCAGGCTGGAACTGGGTGGGTGTAGAGATTACCTGGCGCAGGAATGATCGCGGTGACACCGGTACGAATGTCATCGCCGCGAATGACAGTGGCATGGCCAACTCTTACGCCGGCAACATCGGTAATGGCATTGAGTGTACCCGGTGCAAAAACGCCGACAACCAAGCCGACGTCTCGCGCCCGCGGACGATTCTGTTCGGTCTGGGCAATGGTGGAATGACTGACGCCTAATGCAAGAATGAAAAGGAGTGCTGCAAAGTTATACAAATTGGATTTAGATTGCATGGTTATCTCGATTTAGTAAGCTTGGGGCCAGTTATCACCGTAGCATCCATCGATGTACAAGGCATCGTCATTCATCACGAAACTCACTAGTTCCAAGGATCGATAACATATAGTAATTGGGTGCCAGTTACAGGACAATTATTTTTTTCGCTGACTCCATAGTCTCAACAGCTTGCCAGCGGCCTCGCTTATTACCCTGTGGTCGCTGATCTACGCTGTCGCTGCCATTTTAGTGTGCATGAGCATGCATGTTACTTCCTTTAGCATTGTTATAGCCATGCTTCGAAAACCGGTGCACGCAAAATTTGGAAACTGGCCATTGCCTGTAATTATCACAAGACAAAATCCTGCCTCGCTTTAAGTTGTTACTAATTATGACAAAATCTGGTTAATTGCCGGAGTTTGTGTCAATAATTCTGTAATTAGTGTTCTACCTTTAGCGAACTTCCACCCGTTACGATGGCAAAAAATAAGAAGGCGTAATCAGCATGCAGTTGAGTTTCCACAAACTGATATTCGCAGGGCCATCTTTATTCATTGCAGCAAGTTTCCCTCCGCAGATTCTGGCTCAGGACACGGTGGCTGATGACACCACGATTATGTACCCGGCTTCTTACTTCGTCGATTTTGCGCCCACCACCGCTAAAGATATGCTCGATCGTATTCCAGGAGCGGGTTCAACCACCGGAGGGGGCAGCCCCTCTTTCGGCGGTGGCGGCTTCAGCGGTAGCGGCGGTGGCAGGGGTGGCCGTGGCTT
>JADFOC010000428.1 GCA_022563075.1 Pseudomonadota bacterium | reverse complement strand
GCAACCAATACTGTGGTGGTCGCCGGATCCTAGATTGGTATTGAAACCGGCGCAGTTGAGGCTATCTCGCATTCTGAAGAAATTATTAAAGCGGCATCCCTATGTTATCTCCATGGATCAGGATTTCGCGGCAGTTATCCTCGCTTGCGCCACCGCGAGACGCGGTGAAGCCGGTACCTGGATAACAGATGACATGCAGTCAGCCTATACTGAACTACATGCTCGTGGCCTTGCCCATTCGGTGGAAGTCTGGTCAGGCACCAGTCTGGTTGGCGGTTTATACGGCATCGCCCTGGGCCAAATCTTTTTTGGTGAATCGATGTTCAGTAAGGAAGATAATACCTCGAAGCTTGCCCTGGCTTATCTGGCAAAACAGCTGCAAGTTTGGGGCTATCAATTGATAGATTGTCAGGTGAGCAGCGAGCATCTTGTGTCACTGGGTGCCAGCGACATTAGCCGGACTCAGTTTAAGCAGGAACTCAGGAATTTTTTACCCGAACCCGGAAAACCAGGTCATTGGCTAATTGACCCTGATCTGGTGGTTAGCGACGATGAATTCTAATTCGAAGATTATAAGCTCGATCAGATTATTTCGGACACCGCCCCATGCTTGCAGCTATAAGCAGGATCAAGTGGCGGCGACAGTATTCGTCGATCCGGAATTGGCTATCGATCAATCCCTGAACAGCAAACTGACGGAGTTGGGTTATCGTCGCAGTGGTGCACATCTGTATCGACCCGACTGCGATCACTGCGATGCCTGTGTCTCGTGCCGCCTACCAGTTGCTCAGTTTCAATTCAGGCGCCGACACCGGAAAACCTGGAATATTAACCAGGACCTCACAGTAGAAGAGAGCATGGATCTTAATTGCGCAGACTCCTACGGGCTCTATCAGCGTTATATCAATGTCCGGCATCGCGATGGAGATATGTACCCGGCGACACCGGAACAATTCGATACATTCATTAAAACTAAAGGCGGCGAAACCCGCTTTTATAAATTTTTTCTCCAGCGCCAACTGGTGGCAGTCAGTGTGATGGATGTGCTCGAACAAGGCTTGTCGGCAGTGTATACATTCTTCGATCCGGCGTTACCAAAACGCTCACTAGGCAACTACGTTATTCTCTGGCAGATAAAACAAGCGCAGCAGAGACAGTTGCCCTATCTGTTTCTGGGGTTCTGGATTAAAGACTGCCCCAAGATGCATTACAAAGCATCATTCCGCCCGATTGAAATGCTGGTGGAAGGCAGATGGATAGTGGTGAATTAGGGGCTGTTTTAACCTCGGTGATTTTGCTTATCTAGCGAAAATCCGGCACAATGCGCCCGCTGTTAACACTGTGAGGACTGCCGATGGCAAAAGAAGATCAGATTGAAATGGAAGGCGAAGTGGTAGACACCCTTCCCAATACCATGTTTCGAGTGAAACTCGAAAATGGTCATATTGTGACGGCGCATATCTCTGGCAAGATGCGCAAGAATTACATTCGTATTCTTACCGGTGATCAAGTGAGAGTCGAACTTACGCCTTATGATTTGACCAAAGGCCGTATTACTTACCGAGCCAGATAAGCCGAGTTAATTGATTCCAGTACGCCTGCGATCGAGGCAGTGATAAAATTAGTTCTTGGCTGAACTTAGTTCCTTTTTCTGTTGACGCTTCCTGCCTTTGATTTCCAATTGAAGCTGGTCGTTTTCGGCCGTCACCAGCACCTCCCCCCCATGGTCAGCCAATTTGCCAAATAAAATATCTTCGGCTAATGCTTTCTTTAGTTTCTCCTGGATAAGCCTTGCCATCGGTCGGGCGCCCATGGACTCGCTGTAGCCATGCTTCACAAACCAATCTACCGCAGAGTCGTTTACATTCAGCAGCACATTCTTATCATCCAGTTGGACTTGCAGATCAACCAGGAATTTGTCCACCACCGTCCTGATGGTTGCAGGAGTGAGTGCGGCAAACTGGATGATGGCATCTAGCCTATTACGAAACTCAGGCGTAAATGCTTTCTTGATAATCTCCATGCCATCGCTGCTGTGATCCTGCTCGGTAAAACCGATTGATGCTCGAGCCATCTCTTGTGCACCGGCATTGGTGGTCATAATCAGGATGACATTGCGAAAATCGGCTTTGCGCCCATTGTTATCGGTAAGAGTGCCGTGGTCCATTACCTGTAACAGCAAGTTAAATACGTCAGGATGTGCCTTCTCAATCTCATCTAAGAGCATGACACAGTGGGGATTCTTGGTGACTGCCTCGGTCATTAATCCACCTTGATCGAAGCCTACATACCCTGGTGGGGCACCGATGAGCCGAGACACGGTGTGGCGCTCCATGTATTCGGACATGTCAAATCGCAGCAGTTCGATGCCCATGATCTTGGCAAGTTGTCGGGTGACTTCGGTTTTCCCGACGCCGGTGGGTCCGGAGAACAGGAAGGAACCGATCGGCTTCTCGCCGTCATTGAGGCCGGCCCGCGATAATTTAATGGCGGAGCTCAACATTTTTATAGCCGGATCCTGTCCAAATACCACCATCTTCAAATTGGATTCCAGCTTCTTGAGAGCATCAATGTCTGAACTGGAAACGTGCTTGGGTGGAATTCGGGCTATGGTGGCGACGACTTTTTCCACATCGGTAACTTGGATGAGCTTCTTACGCTTACTTACAGGTTGCAGGCGCTGATAAGCACCGGCTTCATCGATCACATCGATGGCCTTGTCGGGCATATAGCGATCGTTGATATAACGACC
>JADFOC010000427.1 GCA_022563075.1 Pseudomonadota bacterium | reverse complement strand
GCAGTAATGAGATTGAGCTGGCTGAACATTTGCGGGTGCGCTATGCCATCAGACAAGCCGGCATTCATAGCGTTCAAACTTGCGATCGTCGCTCATGATGCTGAATTTTTGCGCAATAGCCTGCGCGATCAGCATGCGATCGAAAGGATCCCGGTGGTGGAATGGCAGCGTCTGCAAAAGGACGGCATCCGCCGCGCTGAAATCCAATGGCACAAAGCCCATTTCCTCCGTCAGCACCAGTGGATCAAAATCGATGGTGAGCTTACCCAGGGAAGCTTTAATCATCAGTTCTGCAATGGTAATGGAACTCACATAGATGGTATTGGCAAGACTTTCAAGCTCGCGCCTTTTCTCAGTGGCGATTTTATTGGGTTTGGCCAGCGCCCATAAATAGATGTGGGTATCAATAATGATTTTCAACTGTCTTTGCCGTAGAACATTTCGTTGATGTCTTCATCCTCAGCCATAATGTCATCTGGTACATCCAGCTTACCGATCAGCAGGCCTAACTTTCGTTTGCCCTCCGGTTTGTGTGGCACCAGGTCAGCAATGGGCAGATTGTTTTTGGCGATAACTATTTTCTCGCCGTGATAAACGCGATCAATGAGTCTGGACAGGTGAGTTTTTGCTTCCGAAATATTAACAATCATGATGTTTGCTTGCCGATATAATATTGGTCTATTAGACTATAATAGACTAGGTTGGTCAACTTGCTGCTAACACTTGAAGCTAACACTTGAAGCTGAGCCAGTTGAAATGGCTATGCCCCTGCCGCTGGACTTCCATGCAATGGGGTGAGGGTATAACAAGATTCAGGTCTGCCAGCTTCGCTCGATGATCTGCCGCTGGATCTTATCCCGATCTCTCGATATCCACTCGGCATAGGTGCGGTAGAAAGTTTCCAGGGAGTGCCCCAGTTGCCGCGCGAGATAGGCGGGTTCGGCTCCCTCGGTAATGCCGATCGAGGCATAGGTATGGCGCCAGGGATAGGGTCCGTTTCTTGCGCGGATATTGAGTTCGCCCAGGCAGCGGCGAAAGACGCGATTGAGTTTGTCCGGTTTCTGATAAGGCCGCTTGTACTGGTTCAGAAAAATGGCGTTGTCGTCGCTGCGGATTCGATGCTCGTCCAGTTCACTGCAGAGCCAGTCGGGCAGGAACACGGTTCTTTCCATCATGGTTTTGGTGCCCTTGATCCTGCCGCGCACACGGCTCTGGTGCACGCGCAGTGCGTCACCATTGTACTGGCTCCACTCGAGAGCAATCAGTTCGCCCGAGCGCATGCCGGTGGCAAACGCGGTGCGAAAGTAAAGCCCCTGTGGTTTGCCCTGCATCCAGGCCATGATCCTGTCCCGATCATCTTTGCTGAATGGATCAGGCCGGCTGATCTGGTGCCGGCCAAGTTTTAGCTGGTGCGCCGGTGACGCTTGCAGCGGCCAGCGGCGATGCAGGTAGGCCAGGGCAAACACGCCGCGCAGCGGTGCCAGCGAATTTTTTCGTGTTTTCAGGGATGACCAGTCGGTCTGTTCGTCAATCTGCAGCAGATCCAGGTAGCCAATGTCTTCGATTAACTTCGCACCGAGATGCGGCGGCCAGTAAATGGCCAGTGACGCCTGGTAGCCGAGCCGGGTGGAATAGGCAAGCGCGGCGGTCTTGATGTAAAGGCGGGTATAGTCGTTGAAGGTCTGTGGCATCTGCCCTGAAAGGTCTGCTGGCATTGATCCCGGATTATGACCCGGGCATGGATATTGCCAATGGACGATGGCGCGAAATTGTGTGTGACATTGGCGCTTATCCTGCCCCTGGACAACCCTGTATTTTGGCCAGCCACTGGGCTTTTTACGCTGTGGCTTGCAGACTTGTCACCCGGGATGATCGTGTGTTACGAAAAGTTACAACGCGGTCAATAGTCGGCGTTGATAATCCTTGCAAATCAACAGCTTAATTATGATGAACGGTCACGGTTAAATTGCTGTTGGGCATTGCAATTTGTGGCCTGGTTACATACACTTCAAGGTCTAAAAAACTGCGACACATTCGCATAGGAATTGCCATGAAAGCCAAGTTTGTAGCTGCGCTTATACTCTCGGTGTTAATCCCTTTCTCCGCCTCAGCTGATATTGCTTCAGACATGAACGATCCGCAATTATCGCTGGCGGTTGTCATGCAAAATGCCCTCGCTGATGGATTGTCCGTCGCTGAAGCGGTGACCCAGATGCTGGCGGTTGAGCCGGGCCAATCGAGTGCCATCATTGCCACAGCCATGATCATTGCCCCGGATGCTTATGTGTCCGTCATCCATGCGGCAATTGCCGCTGGTGTGGCTGCCGACAAGGTGGTCGCGGCAGCGCTGATCGCCTCCGATGGCGAGAATGCAGACAAGATTATCGGCGCCGCCATCAGCGCCGCACCCGGGTCGCGCGATGCGATCGTGGCGGCATCGGTGCGGGTGCTACCGACAACCGCAACTGGCGTTGCAGCAGTGCGGGCTGCGGTAGCCAGTCCGGTGGCAGCAACGTTGGCAAGAAGTGTAGGTGGCGGCGCGGCATCGACAGCGACCCTGGTGACAGACCTTCTCGCTGCCAGTGCAGAAATCCAGGCAGCCCTGGCGCAAATTGAAAGCCAGCTGGTAGCCGCTGGCTTTAGCGGTGAGGATGCTGCGGCACAGGTGACTGCGATTACAACCAGTCTGGCGCAAGCCGAAGCCGATGTGGCGACAGCCACTGCAGCATTACAGGAAATACAGGATTCTCTCGT